>JBAZPY010000041.1:0-8731 GCA_041645515.1 Agrococcus sp. | reverse complement strand
GCGTTGCGCGCGGAGGGCTCAAGGTCGAGTAGCACGGCGCGCCAGCGCCGCGCGTACCGAGACCTGCGAGCGCCTACGCCGCGTCCGGGATCGGCGCCGTCGCGTCGTCCTCGTCGTCGGGCGGCAGCACGCACCAGTGCTCGGCGATGATGCCGGCGGCGAGCTCGACGGCGGCGCCCCCGACGATCACCGCAAGGGCCAGCACGGCGTCGCCGGCGACGACCGCGCGGGTCGAGAAGAAGCCGAGCGCGCCGAGCGCCGCTCCCGCGAGCAGCGCGCCCACCACGGCGTTCGCCTTCGCGAAGCCCAGCACGCTCGTCGCGTGGCGATAGTCGATGCGCCGCTTGCCGCGCGCGGCCTGCCGCACGGGCCAGGCCAGCAGCAGCAGCACGCCGCCGAGCAGCGCGAGCGCGATCCCGAGCGTCACGGTCGGCACGAGCGCCGGGCGGCCGCTCATCACGAGCATCGCCTCGAGCATCCACGCGAGCGCCGCCGCGACGACCGCCGTGAGGATCAGCGCGGTGGCGGAGGTGCGCTTCACGTGAGCCGCCAGACGTCGCCGTCGGCGTACTCCGCGAGCTCGGCGATCGAGCCGTGGCCAGGGAGCGTCGCGGCCGGCTCCAGCTCGAGCCACGGCTGCAGCACGAACTGCCGCTCGTGGGCACGCGGGTGCGGCACGGTCAGCTCCGCCGAGTCGAGCTCGAGCGCGCCGATCGCGACGATGTCGATGTCGATCGTGCGGCTGCCGAAGCGCTCCTCGCGCACCCGGCCGAGCGCATCCTCGACAGCGCGGATCGCGTCGAGCAGCTCGAGCGGCTCGAGCGTGGTGCCGACGATCGCGACGATGTTCGCGTAGTCGGGCGAGAGGCCCTCGCCGTCGGGGTGCCAGGACGGCGACTCCCACGCGCTCGACCGCTCGAGCACGCGGATGCCGTCGATGGCGTCGAGGGCGCGCACGGCCCGGTCGATGGTCGCGACCCTGTCGCCGAGGTTCGCCCCGAGCGACAGCACCGCGCGCCGCTCGAGCGCGATCCTCAACGGATGCCCCCGCCGCGCCGCAGCCGTGCCCGCTGCACCGTGACCGAGACGTCGCCGAAGGGGACGGCGATCGGGGCGCTCGGCTTGTGCACCGTCACGACCGCATGCCCGACGCGGTGGTCCTCCAGGCAGACGTGCGCGATGCGGTCGGCGAGCGTCTCGATGAGATCGACCGGGTCGCGCTCGATCGCGGCCACGATCCGTTCGGCCAGCTCGCCGTAGTGCACGGTCCGCGCGACGTCGTCCGCCGCGACGGCGTCGCGCACGTCGAGCCCCAGCGAGACGTCGACGACGAACTCCTGCCCGTCCCTCCGCTCCTCCGGCAGCACGCCGTGGCGCCCGGTCGCGCGGATGCCTCGCAGGTCGATCGTGCCGTGCAGGCGCTCGACGTCGTCGAGCACCACGTCCCAGTCGGCGCCCTCGGCACGCCGGACGGCCTCGAGCGCGCGCACGGCCGCGACGGTCGAGGCGACGTCGTGCACGCGCACCGCGCCGGCGCCCCGCTGCGCGGCGAGCAGCGAGGTCGCCGCCGTCGCCGCGTCGCGCTCCGAGGCGGGCGCGCCCTCCGGCACGAGGTCGCCGAGGAACCGCTTGCGGCTCGTGCCGACGAGCAGGGGCAGTCCCAGCTCGATCAGGTGGTGCAGGCCGGACAGCAGCCGCCAGTTGTCGGCGGCGCCCTTCGAGAACCCGAAGCCCGGGTCGAGGATGATGCGCTCGCGGGCGATGCCAGCGTCCACCGCCGCCGCGATGCGCGCCTCGAGGTGCTCGACGACCTCGCGCACGACGTCGTCGTACTGCGTGTCCTGCGTCACGTCGATGCCCCGCGAGTGCATGAGCACGATGCGCGCGCCGCCCTCCGCGACCGTGCGGAGCATGTCGGGGTCGTGCTCGCCCGCCGTGACGTCGTTGATGATCTCCGCCCCGGCGGCCATCGCGGCGCGCGCGGTCGCCGCATGGATCGTGTCGACCGAGACGCGGATGCCCTCGCGCGCGAGCTCCGTCACGACCGGGAGGATGCGGCGCTGCTCCTCGTCGGGGTCGATCGGCGACGCACCCGGCCGGGTCGACTCGCCGCCGATGTCGATGACGCCGGCGCCCTGCGCGCGCATGCGGCGCGCGTGCGCGATCGCGGCGCCCGCGTCGATGTAGCGCCCGCCGTCGCTGAACGAGTCGGGCGTGACGTTGAGGATGCCCCAGACCTCGGCGCTCACCGCCGCTCCCCGATCAGCGCCATGATCTCGGCGCGCTCGATCGGCTCGGCGAGCGTCCCACGGCTCGCGACCGTGACCGTCGACGACTTCGCCTGCCGCGCGCCGCGCGCGGCGACGCATCCGTGGGCCGCCTCGACGACCACGAGCACCCCGCGCGGCGCGAGCCCGGCGACGAGCGCGTCGGCGATCTCGTCGGTCAGGCGCTCCTGGATCTGCGGGCGCGACGCGATCGTCTCGACGACCCGCGGGATGCGTCCCAGCCCGACGATGCGGTCGCTCGGCAGGTAGGCGACGTGCGCGACGCCCGTGAACGGCAGCAGGTGGTGCTCGCACATCGAGCGGAACTCGATGTCGCGCAGCAGCACGAGCTCACCGGACTCCCCCGCCAGGTCGGCGGTGTCGAGGTGCGCGGATGCGTCGACGCCGACGCCCGCGAAGTAGTCCGCGTACGCCTCCGCCACCCGGCGGGGCGTCTCTGCGAGCCCCGGCCGCGCGGGATCGTCGCCGATCGCCGCGAGCAGCTCGCGGACGGCCGCGGCGACGCGCTCCCCGTCGACCGCCATCAGACTTCGGCGACGGCTTCGGTGTCCGGCTCGACGACCTCGTCGACGTGCTGCGAGACGGGCAGCTCGATCGGCGGGACGTCGCTCACCGGACGCGCCGGGCTCGAGAGCCACTGCGGGCGCTCCGGCAGCTTCTCGACCTCGGCGAACAGCTCCTCGAGCCGGATGTGGTCGAGCGTCTCCTTCTCGAGCAGCTCGCCCGCCAACCGGTCGAGCAGGTCTCGGTTCGAGTTGAGCACCGTCCACGCCTCGGTGTGCGCCTGCTCGATGAGCGCGCGCACCTCGCGGTCGACCGCCTCCGACAGCGACGGCGAGTAGTCGCGGCTGCCGCCCATGTCGCGGCCGAAGAACTGCTCCCCCTGCGAGGCGCCCAGCTTGACGGCGCCGATCGCGGCGGTCATGCCGTACTCGGTGACCATCTTGCGGGCGATGCCGGTGGCCTTCTCGATGTCGTTGCCGGCGCCGGTGGTCGGATCGTGGAAGACGATCTCCTCGGCGACGCGGCCGCCCATCGCGTAGGTCAGCTGGTCGAGCAGCTCGTTGCGCGTGACGGAGTAGCGGTCGTTCACCGGCAGCACCATCGTGTAGCCGAGCGCGCGACCGCGCGGCAGGATCGTCACCTTCGTCACCGGGTCGGAGTGCCGCATCGCGGCCGCCGCGAGCGCGTGGCCGCCCTCGTGGTAGGCGGTGATGAGCCGCTCCTTGTCGTTCATGACGCGCGTGCGCCGCTGCGGTCCGGCCATCACGCGGTCCACGGCCTCGTCGAGCGACTCGTCGGTGATCGTCGTCGCGTTGTTGCGCGCGGTGAGCAGTGCGGCCTCGTTCAGGACGTTCGCGAGGTCGGCGCCGGTGAAGCCGGGCGTCTTGCGCGCGAGCACGCCGAGGTCGACGCCCGCCTCGATCGGCTTGCCCTTCGCGTGCACCTTCAGGATCGTCTCGCGGCCCTTCATGTCCGGGGCGTCGACGCCGATCTGGCGGTCGAAGCGGCCGGGGCGCAGCAGCGCGGGGTCGAGGATGTCGGGACGGTTGGTCGCGGCGATGAGGATGACGTTCGTCTTCACGTCGAAGCCGTCCATCTCGACGAGCAGCTGGTTGAGCGTCTGCTCGCGCTCGTCGTGCCCGCCGCCGAGCCCGGCGCCGCGGTGGCGGCCGACGGCGTCGATCTCGTCGACGAAGATGATCGCCGGCGCGTTCTGCTTCGCCTGCTCGAACAGGTCGCGCACGCGGCTCGCGCCGACGCCGACGAACATCTCGACGAAGTCGGAGCCGGAGATCGAGTAGAACGGCACCCCCGCCTCACCGGCGACGGCGCGGGCCAGCAGCGTCTTGCCGGTGCCGGGAGGGCCGTACAGCAGCACGCCCTTCGGGATCCGCGCGCCGACCGCCTGGAACTTCGTCGGGTCCTGCAGGAACTCCTTGATCTCGCCGAGCTCCTCGACGGCCTCGTCGGCGCCCGCGACGTCGGAGAACTTCACCTGCGGCATGTCCTTGGTGATGAGCTGGGCCTTCGACTTGCCGAACTGCATCACGCCCTTGTTGCCGCCGGACAGGCGCGTCATGAAGAAGTAGAAGAGCGCGCCCAGCAGCAGCACCGGCAGCAGGATGCCCATGAGCGAGAGCAGCCAGTTGCCCTGCGGCACCTCGTCGATGTAGCCCTCCGCGGGCTCGGCCTCGGCGATCGCCTCGACCACCGCGGCGCCGCGCGGCTCGACGTAGTAGAACTGCACCTGCGGTCCGAGCTCTGCGTCGGGCTCGGTGAGGACGAGGTCGACGCGCTGCTCGCCGTCGACGATGCGCGCCTGCTGCACGCGACCGTCCTCGATCATCTGCATGCCGACATCCGTCTGCACCGGACGGAACTGCGGCGTCATGAAGAAGCTGAACGCGACTCCGACGATGAGGAGCGCGAGGACGATCCACGGGATCGGCCCGCGCAGGAACTTCTTGAAGCTCATGACGTCCTTCTGGGTCGGGAGGCCACCAGGCTATCCCCGGGCCCCGCTGCCGCCGCGGCCTGTTCGCTCAGGGCGCGGGCGGGCTGAGCAGCTCGAGCGACATCAGGATCGCGCGGATGGTCGCGTACTCGGCGGTCGACAGGTACTCCTCCGCTGCCGCCGCCGACGCCACCGCCCACGGCGCGCCCGGACCGGTGCCCGTCACGTTCACCTCGGAGCCGAAGCTGATGGCTCCGGCCGGCGTCTCGATGACGTTGACGACCGGGCAGCGCGGGGTCTGCGCATCGGCGGCGGGACGCAGCCCGACGCTGACGATCCACTGGTCCCCGAGCTGCAGCGCGGCAGCGCCGAAGGCGATGCCGGATGCGCCGGCGAGCGTCACGTCCTGTCGGTCCAGCACCGCGGTGCGCCAGCTGACGGCGGCCCCGGAGCCGTCGACGCAGCGGGCGGTGCCGGCGGGCACGCCCTCGACGTAGCCGAGCTGCCGCTCGCCGTCGGCGCGGAGCACGTCGAGGCCGCCCGCGGCCTCCGCCACCGACCAGTCGGCGGGGATGCGGAAGGTCGCGGCGCCGCTCGGCACCGGGATCTGCTGCCAGCCGGTCGTGTCGACCCCGGCGATCTCGGCCGGCAGCGACGACGCGACGGTCGGCGTCGGGGTGGGCGGCACCGTGGGCGGCGGGGCGGTGATGCCGGGCGGGATGGTCGGCTGAGGATCGGCATCGGGCGCGGGGGCGCCGGAGCAGCCGACGAGGGCTGCGGCCGCGACGAGCATGGCCATCGGCGCGAGCAGGCGTGCAGGGGACTTCATCGCACCATCCTCCCAAACGCTCCGCGAGCGCGATCCGCGTGACGTCACGATCGAGTCACGATCGCCGCGCCGTGCGCGCGCTCAGTTGTACACGTGCGGCGCGAGCACCGCGATGCCGCGCAGGTTGCGGTACTGCTCGGCGTAGTCGAGGCCGTAGCCGATCACGAACTCGTTCGGGATGTCGAAGCCGCAGTACTTGACGTCGACCTGCACCTTGAGCGCGTCGGGCTTGCGCAGCATGGTGCAGATCTCGACGGATGCGGCGCCGCGCGTCTCGAGGTTCGCCTTCAGCCACGACAGCGTGAGGCCGGAGTCGATGATGTCCTCGACGATCAGCACGTGGCGGCCGGTGAGGTCGGTGTCGAGGTCCTTGAGGATGCGCACGACACCGGACGAGACGGTGCCGGACCCGTACGACGAGACGGCCATCCAGTCCATCTCGATGTGGCGGCGCAGCGTGCGCGAGAGATCCGCCATCACCATCACCGCACCGCGCAGCACGCCCACGAGCAGCAGGTCGAGCCCCTCGTAGTCGTCCTCGATCTGCCGGGCGAGCTCCTCGAGCTTGTCGTGCAGCTCCTGCTCGGTGATGAGGGTCTTGGCGAGGTCGCCCTCGACGTGCGTGAAGTCCATCTGCGCTCCTGGCGGTCGGCGGTGCGACCAACCTACCGGCCGCGCCGTACCCCGCCGGTCAGACGAGGCGCTCGAGCGACAGCGGGAGCTGCTCGAGGGTCGCGTGCTCCTCGGTCTCGGTCAGGCCGCGACGAAGACCAGCCTGCGGCCGTCGCGCGTCACGCGGATGCCGGGCAGGTGGATGGGCCCCTGGCCGTGCCAGTCGGTCACGAGCCGGGACACCTCCAGGGTCTGCTGGCGGGAGAGCGCGACGTGGAACTCGCTCTGCACGGCGAGGCGGATGATGCGCTGCCGCAGCGCGGGCGGGTTCGCCCCGAGCCCTCCGACGTCGAGCGAGAGCCCGCCCTCCGCGTGCTCGACGAGGTCGAGGATCTGCTCCTGCGCGAAGTGGGCGAGCGCCTCGGCGTCCTCCCGCAGCGTGTCGGCGGTGCGGGTGAGGGCGAGCGCGACGCCGCCGCCGAGCACCTCGTCGAGCATCGGCAGCACGCGGTGCCGCACGCGCACGCGCAGGAACCGGTCGTCGTCGTTGTGCGGGTCGCTCCACGCGTCGAGCGCGAGGTCGCGGCACGCCTGGTGGGTGGTGGCGCGCCGCACCTGCAGCAGCGGGCGGCGCAGGAAGCCGATGCGCGGGTGCATGCCCCACAGGCTCTCGGAGCCCGAGCCGCGGGCGAGGCCGATCAGCACCGTCTCGGCCTGGTCGTCGAGGGTGTGGCCGAGCAGCACGGCCGATGCGCCCTCCTCCTTGCGCGCGTGCAGCAGCGCGGCGTAGCGCGCCTGGCGGGCGGCGGCCTCGGGGCTGCCGTCGGGGGCGACCCGCACCGGCATCACGCGCACCGGGTCGAGGCCGAGCTCGCGCGCCTGCGCGGCAGCCCGCTCCGCGATGTCGGCGCTGCCCGGCTGCAGGCCATGGTCGACGATCACGGCACCGGCGCGCAGCCCCGAGCGCGACGCCTCGAAGGCGGTGGCGGCGGCGAGGGCGAGCGAGTCCGGGCCGCCGGAGAGCGCGACCAGCACGAGGGCACCCTCCGGGAGGTCGGCGATCGCCTCCCGCACGGCCCTGCGGACGTCGGCGACGGCAGGCGTCAGCCGCGGTCGACGGTCGCTTTCGGGCATGAAGTAACCTTATGCCGATTCCGCACCCCCACGAGAAGGAGCCGCTCTTGGCCACGTACGACGTCGTCATCGAGATCCCGAAGGGGAGCCGCAACAAGTACGAGGTCGACCACGAGACCGGGCGCGTCTACCTCGACCGCGTGCTGTTCACGACCTTCGTCTACCCCACCGACTACGGCTTCTTCGAGGGCACGCTCGGCCTCGACGGCGACCCGGTCGACGCGCTCGTGCTGCTCGACATCCCGGTGCCGCCGGGCGTCTTCGTGCGCGTGCGGCCCGTCGGCCAGCTCAACATGGAGGACGACGGCGGCATCGACACCAAGGTCATCTGCGTCCTCGACAAGGATCCGCGCTGGGCGCACATCCAGGACATCACGGATGTGCCGCAGCAGCTGCGCAACGAGATCGAGCACTTCTTCCTGCACTACAAGGACCTCGAGCCCGGCAAGTGGGCCAAGCTCGGCGACTGGGAGGGCGTGGACGCCGCCGAGGCGACCGTGCAGGCCGGCATCGCGGCCTTCGGCGCCGAGCACGGCGACGAGTCCGGTGAGGGCGTCGAGAAGCCCGAGGGCGGGCGCGACATCACGGCCTGACCGGAACTGACGACGAGGGGCGCCCCGGCGGGGCGCCCCTCGTCGTGCGTCGGCAGGTCAGCGCAGCGGCACTCCCCGTGCGTTGAGGAACGACTCCGGGTTGACGAGCGACCCGCCCACCCGGATCTGGAAGTGCAGGTGGCAGCCGGTGACGTAGCCCGTCTCGCCCTCATAGGCGACGACTTGGCCGGCGCGCACGCGCTGGCCGGGACTCACGACCGCCGGCGCGTTCATGTGGGCGAACTCGCTCTGCACGCCGCCCCCGTGGTCGATGTAGAGGATGTTGGCGCCGTAGGTGTCGCGGCCGCGCAAGGTCACGGTCCCGTCCGCGGGCGCGTAGATGGGGGTGCCGCAGCCGGCGGCGATGTCGACGCCCGCGTGCAGCTTGCGCCCGAGGTTGCCGACCGGGTCGTTGCGCCAGCCGTAGCCGGAGGTGAAGCGGCCGTAGTGCGGAGTCTGCCAGCCGCTCGATGCGGGCGGGGCGACCGGCACCGAGCCGCCACCAGTGCTGGCGCCGACACCACCGCTGCTGCTGCCGCCGCCGCCGCTGCCGCCGCCCTGGTTCGCCGCAGCCGCCGCAGCCGCAGCAGCCGAGGCCTGCGCCTGTCGCTGCTGCTCGGCGAGCCAGCGCTGCCGAGCCTCCTCCGCCTCCCGGCGCTCGCGCTCCAGCCGCAGCCGCTCCTGCTCGGCGAGCCACGCCCGGTAGGTCTGTCCAGCGGCGTAGTCCGCCTCCGTCGCGGCCCGGTCCTGCACGAGCACCTCGAGCTGCGCCTCGAGCTCGACGCGGTAGTTCTGCTCCGTCTCCACAGCGACCTGC
>JBAZPY010000040.1:0-8786 GCA_041645515.1 Agrococcus sp. | reverse complement strand
GGGCCGGCGACCTCGTGTACACCGCCTTCTCCGGCTCCCACCAGGACGCCATCAAGAAGGGCTTTGAGCGGATGGCCGCGGACGCGGCCGCGCAGGGCACGAGCGTCGACGAGATCACCTGGGCCGTGCCCTACCTGCCGATCGACCCGAAGGACGTCGGGCGCAGCTACGAGGCGGTCATCCGCGTCAACTCGCAGTCGGGCAAGGGCGGCGTCGCCTACCTGCTGAAGGCCGACCACGGCCTCGACCTGCCGCGCAGGCTGCAGATCGAGTTCTCGAACATCGTGCAGGCCCGCACCGACAGCGAGGGCGGCGAGGTGACGAGCGAGGACATCTGGACGATCTTCAGCGACGAATACCTGCCGAACCCGTCGCGCGAGGCGGAGGACCAGTGGGGCCGCTTCGAGCTGCGCGAGGTCGCGTCGTCGTCGTCGCTCGGCGGCGAGACGCGGCTGACGGTCGTGCTGCGCGACGAGCAGACGCTCCGCGACGTCGAGTCGGCCGGCAACGGCCCGATAGACGCGCTGCTGTCGCTGCTGCGGTCCGAGGGCGTCGAGGTGTCGCTCATCGACTACGTCGAGCACACGCTCGCCGCCGGCCAGGACGCGCAGGCCGCGTCGTACGTCGAGCTCGAGCTCGGCGGCACGCGCTTCTGGGGCGTCGGCATCGACCACTCGTCGACGAACGCGTCGCTGCGCGCGATCGTCTCCGCCGTCAACCGCGGGCTGCGGGCGCGCGTCGTCGAGCCCGTGGCGCCGGAGACCGTGGCGCCGGCGACCGTGGCGCCGGAGCCGGTGACCGCGCAGAGCGTGTAGCGGCCGAGACTCGCTGACGAACCCGTGCCCACCTACCGCGACGAGGGGGTCGTCCTCCGCACCCACCAGCTGGGGGAGGCCGACCGCATCGTCACGCTGCTGACGCGCGAGCACGGCAAGGTCCGTGCCGTCGCGCGCGGCGTGCGGCGCACCTCGTCGCGGTTCGGCGCCCGGCTCGAGCCGTTCATGGTGGCCGACATGCAGCTCGCGGTCGGCAGGAGCCTCGACATCATCACGCAGGCGGTGACGCTCGGCAGCTACGCGCCCGTGATCGTCGCCGACTACCGCAGCTACACCGCCGCGACGGCGATGGTCGAGACGGCGGATCGGCTCACGGATGAGGACGGCTCGCGCCAGCAGTACCTGCTGCTGGTCGGCGCACTGCGATCGCTCGCTCGCTCGGAGCACGACTCGTCCCTCACGCTCGACTCCTACCTGCTGCGGGCGCTCTCGATCGCGGGCTGGGCGCCGTCGTTCGGCGACTGCGCCGTGACCGGCGAGCCGGGGCCGCACCGCTCGTTCGTGCCGCAGCTCGGCGGCATGGTCTCCGACAGCGCGGCGCCTCCCGGGGCCCTGCGCATCGACGAGCCGACGCTCGAGCTGCTGTCGGCGCTGCTGACGGGGGACTGGCCGCTCGCCGAGGCCGCGCACCAGGGCATCCGCACCCGCGCATCCGGCGCGGTCGCCGCGTACGTGCAGTTCCACTTGGAGCGGGGCCTGCGCAGCCTCGAGCACGTCGATCGGAGCGCGCCGTGATGTCGGAGGGCTCAGTGATGCCGGAGGGCGCAGTGACCGAAGGGCTGCGGCCGATCGACTGGACCGGCGAGCAGCCGCCCGCCTACGAGCGGGGCACGCTGCCGAAGCACGTCGCGATCATCATGGACGGCAACGGCCGCTGGGCGAACCAGCGCGGCCTCACCCGCACCCAGGGCCACGCGGCGGGCGAGGCGGTGCTGCTCGACGTCGTCGCGGGCGCGCTGCAGGCCGGCATCGAGCACCTGTCGGTGTACGCGTTCTCCACCGAGAACTGGAAGCGCAGCCCCGACGAGGTGCGCTTCCTCATGGGCTTCAACAAGGACGTGCTGCGCCGCCAGCGCGACCAGCTCGACGCCTGGGGCGTGCGGGTGCGCTGGGCGGGCCGACGTCCGCGGCTGTGGGCGTCCGTCATCCGCGAGCTCGAGGAGGCCGAGCGCCGCACCGCCGGCAACTCCACGATGACGCTCCAGATGTGCGTCAACTACGGCGGCACGCACGAGATCGCGGATGCGATGCGCTCGATCGCCGAGGACGTCGCGGCCGGGCGGCTGAAGCCGTCGGGCGTGACCGACCGGCTCGTGCGCAGCCGGATGTACAACCCGGACGTGCCCGACGTCGACCTCTACATCCGGTCGTCGGGCGAGCAGCGCATCTCGAACTTCCTGACGATGCAGGGCGCGTACGCCGAGATGGTGTTCCTCGACCGGCTGTGGCCCGACTTCTCGCGGGGCGACCTCTGGCGGGCCCTCGACCTCTACAGCGGCCGCGACCGCCGCTTCGGCGCGGCGGTGGATGTGCCTTCTCCGCTCGTCGAGTAGGTCGCGGAGCGCCGGCCCCGCCCGCTCGTCGAGTAGGCCGCGCAGCGCCGCGTATCGAGCTTGGTGGGGCGCTTCGCGCCGCCGTGGAGGGCGAAAGTCGGTCTATGGCTGGGACCCGTGGCGAGGGATCCTTGTCGTGTCGCGGTTGACGCCGGTTGGTCTTAGCGCTCGAGAGCCTGGTATCGAGCTTGGTGTGGAGGGCTTCCACGGGGACCGTGGATTGGTGCTTCGAGCCCGCCTAGTAGATTCCTGATCTGCTTCCCCTCCCCGCGACGACGACGACGCCGACGCCCGTCGACGCCGAAGGATCGAGGCGATCGGAGGGGATCGTGGACGTGGCAGAGGGCATGGACGTGCTGCACGAGCGGTGCGCGGGGATGGACATCTCGAAGAAGGATGCGAAGGTGTGCGTGCGCACGCCCAGCACCGGGAACCGGTTCAAGCAGACGATCACCACGTACGGGGCGACCAGCGGCGAGGTGCTGCGGCTTCGCCGCGACCTGGAAGCGGCGCAGGTGTCGCTGGTGGTGATGGAGGCGACCGGCGACTACTGGAAGCCGTTCTTCTTCCCCCTGGCCGAGACGCTCAACGTCGAACTCATCAACGCGAAGCAGGCGAAGAACATCCCCGGCCGCAAGACCGACGTCTCCGACGCGGCATGGCTGGCGAAGCTCGCCGCGTTCGGGCTGCTGCGCGCCTCGTTCGTCCCGGACGAGCCGATCCGGCAGCTGCGGGACCTCACCCGTGCCCGCTCGGGGCTCGCGCAGGAGCAGGTGCGGGAGTTCGCCCGGCTGGAGAAGATCCTGGAGGACACGGGCATCAAGCTCTCGCTCAAGGCGTCTGCGCTGACGACCAAGTCGTCGCGGAAGATCCTCGAGGCGCTGATCGCGGGCGAGCATGACTCGGCCGCGCTGGCGGAGCTCGCGACGAGGCAGATGCGCAAGGACATGCCGGTCCTGCTGGACGCGCTCAGCGGCCGCTTCACCCAGCATCACGCGTTCATGGTTCGGCTGCGGCTGGACCGCATCGACGAGCTCGAGCGGAACATCGCCCTGCTCGAGGCGCGGATCGACGAGGTGATCGAGCCCTTTCGGCTCGCCCGGGAGCTGCTGACCACGATTCCCGGGATCTCCGACACCGTCGCGGCCGTGATCATCGCCGAGACCGGCGGCACGATGGAACAGTTCCCCACCCCCGGGCATCTCGCCTCCTGGGCGGGCGTCTGCCCGGGCCAGAACGAGTCAGCCGGCCGCGTCAAGAGCACCAGGACCCGTCCCGGGAACCGCCACCTCAAGGGCGCCCTTGGGATCGCCGCCCTCTCGGTGGTGCGGTCGAACAACACCTACCTCGCCGTGAAATACCGGCGCATCAAGGCCCGGAACCCGAAGCGGTCGCTCATCGCGCTCGTCGCGATCGAGCACACCATCCTCGTCGCCGTCTGGAAGATGCTCACCACCGGCGAGGCATGGCACGAGCTCGGCACCGACTACTACGACCACCGCAACCCCGACCAGCTCAAGCGCCGAGCACTCAGAAGCCTCCGCGGCCTCGGCTACGACGTCGAACTCACACCAGCAGCCGCATAGGCTCACGAAACTTTCCTAGTAGACCGCTGCGACAGCAGCGCACGATCTCGATACGCGGCCTTCGGCTGCTACTCGATCAGCGGAGGCACGCGGCCTTCGGCTGCTACTCGATCAGCGGAGGCACGCGGCCTTCGGTTGCTACTCGATCAGCGGAGGCACGCGGCCTTCGGTTGCTACTCGATCAGCGGAGGGACGCGACCCGCGGTCGCTACTCGATCGCCGCGGTGCTGGCCGCGAGCCGCTCCCGCCACGGGTGGTCGTCCGTGAGCCGGTCGGCGAGCCACGCCCGCGCCTCGTCGTCGAGCGCGGGCAGCGCCCGCTCGAGCCACGACACGTCCGCGTGCTCGGCGGCAGCGTACGCGAGCACGATCTGCGGCTTCGCGAAGCGGATGCCGTCGACCGTCACGAGCGCATCGTCGAGCGGCATCGTCACGGCGGTGTCGCGACGGAACCGCCAGGACTCGGTGTCGCTCGGGTCGAGGAGCACCTCGTACTCCCACTGGCCGTAGGCGCTGTGGCGCAGCCAGATGCTCGTGGTGCCGAGCGGCAGCACGTCGGAGTCGTGGGGGAGCAGCGGCTTGAGGGCGCCCTGGAACGCGGACCACAGCTGCCACTTGCCGCCGAGCCAGCCGCGCAGGAGGCTCAGCTCGCTGCGCGGGATGACGATGTCGAGGTCGCCGTGCTCGTGCGGACCGTCGGTGAGGGCCACGTCGATCGCCCAGCTGCCGCCGATCCACCAGGCGCCGGAGTAGCCGTCGAGCAGCTCTGCAGCATCGCTCGGCCAGCGCTCCGCCCACGCACCGTAGAGCTCGCGCCGCTCCTCGCTCCGCATCAGGCCTCCTCGCAGACATCCGGGGCGCACGCGCCCCGGATCAGGAGCCTATCCCAGCGCCGTGTCACCCCATGTGCACACGGCCCCGCACCCCGACCGCGGACGCAGGCCACGCTCGGTAGAATCGAGGTTCACGTGCCGTGCGCGGGACCGGAGCTGCCGGCTCCGTCAGCCAGCGTGCGACCGAATCCAAGGAGCATCCGTGGTGCAGAACCGTCTCGACGCCGTCATCAACCTCGCGAAGCGACGCGGCTTCGTGTTCCAGGCGGGCGAGATCTACGGCGGCTCGCGGTCCGCCTGGGACTACGGGCCCCTCGGTGTGGCGCTGAAGGAGAACATCAAGCGCCAGTGGTGGAAGACGTTCGTGCAGGGCCGCGACGACATGGTCGGCCTCGACTCGTCGATCATCCTGCCCTCGGCTGTGTGGAACGCATCCGGTCACGTCGCCACCTTCACCGACCCGCTGGTGGAGTGCCTGCAGTGCCACAAGCGGCACCGCCAGGACCACCTCGAGGAGGCCTTCGCCGCCAAGAAGGGCCGCGACGCGGCCTCGATGGAGGAGATCACCTGCCCCGACTGCGGCACCACCGGCAAGTGGACCGAGCCGCAGATGTTCTCCGGCCTCATGAAGACCTACCTCGGCCCCGTCGACAACGAGGCCGGCCAGCACTACCTGCGCCCCGAGACGGCCCAGGGCATCTTCGTCAACTTCTCCAACGTGCTCACCGTCTCGCGCAAGAAGCCGCCGTTCGGCATCGGCCAGGTCGGCAAGGCCTTCCGCAACGAGATCACGCCCGGCAACTTCATCTTCCGCACCCGCGAGTTCGAGCAGATGGAGATCGAGTTCTTCACCGCCCCCGACGACGCCCCCGAGTGGTTCGACCGCTGGGTCGAGGCGTGCTGGCAGTGGTTCGTCGACCTCGGCGTCGACCCGGCGAACATGCGCCGCTTCGACGTGCCCGAGGAGGAGCGCGCCCACTACTCGGCCGGCACGATCGACGTCGAGTACCGCTTCGGCTTCCAGGGCTCGGAGTGGGGCGAGCTCATGGGCATCGCGAACCGCACCGACTTCGACCTGCGCTCGCACTCCGAGGCATCGGGCAAGGATCTCGTCTACTTCGACCAGGCCACCGGCGAGCGCTACATCCCCTACGTGATCGAGCCGTCGTTCGGCCTCACGCGCAGCCTCATGGCGTTCCTCGTCGACGCCTACGACGAGGAGGAGGTGCCCAACGCGAAGGGCGGCACCGACACCCGCACCGTGCTGCGCCTCGACCCGCGCCTCGCGCCCGTCAAGGTCGCAGTGCTGCCGCTGTCGCGCAACGAGCAGCTGTCGCCGCTCGCGCGCGAGATCGCCGGCCGACTGCGGGGCAGCTGGGCGATCGACTTCGACGACGCCGGCGCGATCGGCCGCCGCTACCGCCGCCAGGACGAGGTGGGCACGCCCTTCTGCGTCACGATCGACTTCGACTCGCTCGAGGACGGCGCTGTGACCGTGCGCGAGCGCGACTCGATGGCGCAGACGCGCGTCAACGTCGACGAGCTCGAGGCGCACCTGCTCACGGGCTACGGGGCGCAGGGGCTCCTCGGGGCGTGAGCACTCCAGTGAGCACCACGCCGGCACTGTCGATCGGGCCCATCGCCCTCGACGCGCCGGTCGTGCTCGCGCCCATGGCCGGCATCACGAACACCGCGTT
The DNA here is from genome assembly GCA_041645515.1 of Agrococcus sp. Classification (GTDB taxonomy): domain Bacteria; phylum Actinomycetota; class Actinomycetes; order Actinomycetales; family Microbacteriaceae; genus Agrococcus. The sequence continues at coordinate 2,282 of JBAZPY010000040.1, read as the reverse complement.
CCGGAGGCTGTGCCGGGAGTTCGGCGCGGGCCTGTACGTGAGCGAGATGATCACCTCGCGCGCGCTCGTCGAGCGCACCCCCGAGACGATGCGGCTCATCAGCCACCACGAGTCGGAGTCGCTCCGCTCGGTGCAGCTCTACGGCGTCGACCCGAAGACGATCGAGCAGGCCGTCGGGATCCTCGTCGACGAGGACCGCGCCGACCACATCGACCTCAACTTCGGCTGCCCGGTGCCGAAGGTCACCCGCCGAGGCGGCGGCAGTGCCCTGCCGTGGAAGCGCGACCTGTTCCGCGCCATCGTGACCCGCGCGGTCGAGCGGGCCGGCGACATCCCCGTCACGGTGAAGATGCGCAAGGGCATCGACGACGACCACCTGACGTTCCTCGACGCCGGGCGCATCGCCGAGGACGCCGGGGTCGCCGCGGTCGCGCTGCACGGCCGCACGGCCGCGCAGCACTACTCCGGCACCGCGGACTGGTCGGCGATCGCACAGCTGAAGGAAGCCGTCCCCTCGGTGCCGGTGCTCGGCAACGGCGACATCTGGCAGGCCGAGGATGCGGTGCGGATGATGCGCGAGACCGGCGTCGACGGCGTCGTGGTCGGCCGCGGCTGCCTCGGCCGCCCCTGGCTGTTCGGCGACCTCGCCGCCGCGTTCGCCGGCAGCGACGAGCGGCACCGGCCGACGCTCGGGCAGGTCGCGCAGGCGTTCCGCCGGCACGCCGAGCTGCTCGTCGAGTTCTTCGACGAGGAGGACCGCGCCTGCCGCGACATCCGCAAGCACGTCGCCTGGTACTTCAAGGGCTACCCGGTCGGCGGCGACGCGCGCCGCGCGCTCGCCGGCGTCGAGTCGCTCGCGCAGCTGGACGACCTGCTCGGCGGGCTCGACCACTCGGTGCCGTACGTCGCCGAGGGCATCGAGGGCCAGCGGGGCCGCGCCGGCAGCCCGCGCAAGCCCGCGCTGCCCGACGGCTGGCTCGACAGCCCGGAGCTGACGCCGACGCAGCGCGCCGCCCTCATCGAGGACGAGAGCGACACCCGTGGCGGCTGACTGGCGGGCAGCGGGCACCGGCGCGTACACCGCCCACGACGCCGAGCGACGGCTGCCCGAGACGCACGGCTCGGCGCGCACCGACTTCGCGAGGGATCGCGCGCGGCTGCTGCACTCGAGCGCGTTCCGCAGGCTCGGGCAGAAGACGCAGGTGCTGTCGCCCACCATGGGCTTCGACGACTCGCGCACGCGCTTGACGCACTCGCTCGAGGTGGCGCAGATCGGCCGCGAGCTCGCGGGCGAGCTGGGCCTCGACCCCGACGTCGTCGACACCGCGTGCCTCGCCCACGACATCGGGCATCCGCCCTTCGGCCACAACGGCGAGCGCGGGCTCAACGAGTGGGCGATGGCGATCGGCGGCTTCGAGGGCAACGCGCAGACCCTGCGGGTCATCACGCGGCTCGAGCCGAAGGTCATCCGCGACCAGCCGTACGGCCTCAACCTCACGCGCGCGTCGGTCGACGCCGCGTGCAAGTACCCGTGGCCCGCCGGCGACGTGCACGACGCATCCGGCCGCATCAAGTTCGGCTTCTACCAGGACGATCGCGAGGCGTTCGAGTGGATGCGCGAGGGGGCGCCCGAGGGCAGGCCGAGCCTCGAGGCGCAGGTGATGGACCTCGCCGACGACATCGCCTACTCGGTGCACGACTTCGAGGATGCGGTCGTGGGCGGCTACGTCGACGTCGCGAAGCTGCAGAGCCGGGTCGGGCACGACGAGCTCGTCTCGACGATGCTCGCCTGGGTGGGGCCGGAGTTCACGCGCGACGAGCTGCTCGCCGCCTTCGACCGGCTCGACGACCTCGACACGTGGCTGCGCTCGTTCGACGGCTCGCGCGCCGACCACGCGAGGCTCAAGAACCTCACCTCGAAGCTCATCGGCCGCTTCGCGAACGCGTCGAGCCGACGCACGCGCGAGACCCACGAGGGTCCGCTCGGCCGCTACCGGGGCACGGTCGAGGTGCCGCGCGAGGTGCGCGCAGAGATCGCGGTGCTCAAGGGGACCGCGGCGGTGTTCATCCTCGCCGAGCGGCGCCAGCCGATCTACGCGAGCCAGCGGCGCATCCTGCAGGAGCTGTGCGACGCGCTGCTGCGCATCGGTCCCGGAGCGCTCGACCGCGCCTACGCCGACGACTGGGCCGAGGCATCCGACGACGCCGCGCGGGCCCGCGTGGTGGTCGACCAGGTGTCCAGCCTCACCGACCGTGGCGCGTTCGCGTGGCACGAGCGCCAC
>JBAZPY010000039.1:0-8789 GCA_041645515.1 Agrococcus sp. | reverse complement strand
GAGATCGTCGCGGCCGCCGAGGAGCACGGCTGGGACATCAAGAAGGGCGAGGTCGCGCGCATCTGGCGCGCCGGCTGCATCATCCGCGCCCGCTTCCTCAACGACATCACCGACGCGTACGCCGCCGACCCGGAGCTGCCCGCGCTGATCGTCGCGCCCTACTTCCGCGAGGTCATGGGCTCGACGCAGGAGGCCTGGCGCCGGGTGGTCGCAGCAGCCGCGCAGGCGGGCATCCCCTCGCCCGCGTTCTCGTCGAGCCTCGCGTACTACGACGGCCTGCGCGCCGACCGGCTGCCGGCCGCGCTCGTGCAGGGCCAGCGCGACTTCTTCGGAGCCCACACGTACCGGCGCGTCGACCGGGAGGGCACGTTCCACACCCGGTGGTCGGGCGACCGCAGCGAGATCGAGGCGACCGACACGCACTGACCTGCGTCCACCGGCGCAGGAGCCCGCGATCTATCCGGGCCGCGCGTACTCCAGCTCGGGGCGTCCTCGCGCGCCGTAGCGCGGATGGCGCTCGACGTCCCCCGCGGCCGCGAGGTGCTCGAGGTACCTGCGCGCGGTCACGCGGGAGAGCCCGATGGCCTCGGCGACCTCCGCGGCCGAGCGCGCCTCGCCGTCCGCGAGGAGCGCCACGACCGCGTCGAGCGTGTCGGCGGACAGGCCCTTCGCCAGGCCCGGTGCGTTGGTCGTGCGCAGCGCGGCGATCGCCCGATCGACCTCCTGCTGCGTGATGCGGCCGGTGCCGTCGACGCGCTCGCGGTAGTCGCGGTAGCGCTCGAGCCGCTCCGCGAGCGCGGCGAACGCGAACGGCTTGATGAGGTACTGCACGACCCCGACGGCGATGGCATCGCGCACCGTCTCGAGGCCGCGCTCCGCGGTGACCGCGATCACGTCGACGAGGTGCCCCTCGGCGCGCATGCGACGGCACACGTCGAGGCCGTGCCCGTCCGGCAGCTGCATGTCGAGCAGCACGAGCTGCATCGGCGCGCCCTTCGCGGCCGCCTCGCGCATGGCCTGCAGCGCGGCCGCCGCGGAGTGCGCGACCGCCGCGACCTCGAAGCCCCGGCAGCGCCGCACGTAGGCGACGTGCGCGGCGGCCGTGCCCCGCTCGTCCTCGACGATGAGCACCCGGATCACGACGTCGCCCCCGGGCGCGGCACGATCACCGTGACGACGGCACCGCTGGCGGCGCCGTCGTCGCCGATCTCGCCGTCGCCGATCTCGACCGTGCCGCCGAGCCGCTCGACGGTCTCGCGGACGATGCTGAGCCCGAAGCCGCGCCCGTGCGGGCCCGCCGGCTTCGTCGACCAGCCGGGAGCGAACGCGCGCTCGCGCTGCGCCGCCCCGAGCCCCGCGCCGCTGTCGCTCACCTGCAGCACGATGGAGCCCTCGTCCTCGTCGAGGTAGACCTCCACCCACGCCTGCCCCGCACCCGGCGCCCGCGCGGCGCGGTCCACGGCGGCGTCGATCGCGTTGTCGACGAGGTTGCCGAGCACGGTCACGAAGTCGACCGGGTCGATCCCGTGCGTGCCGGGCGCCAGGTGCGTCTCGACGTGCATCTCGACGCCCCGCTCGTGCGCCTGTGCGGCCTTGCCGAGCAGGAGCGCCGCGATCACCGGCTCCTCGTCGTCGCCCACCACGCGGTCGGCGAGGCGCTGGCCGAGGTCGCGGCCCGCGGTCGCGACCTCGAGCGCGCGGCGCGGCTCGTCGAGCTCGATCAGGGTCGCCACCGTGTGCATGCGATTGCCGAACTCGTGGGTCTGCGCGCGCAGGGCGCTCGCGAGGGTGCGCACCGCGTCGAGCTCGCCTGTCATGCGCTGCAGCTCCGTGCGGTCGCGGACGGTCAGGGTCGTCGTGCGCGGCCTCGTGGTCGGGTGCCTCGAGACGACGAGCCAGCGCCCGCCCACGCGCACCTGCCCGCCCTCACCCTCGAGCAACGTGCGCACGTCGTGAGGGAGCTGCGCGTCAGTGGGGATGGGCGTCGCACGCTCGCCGAGGCCGAGCAGCGCACGAGCGCGGTCGCTCACGAGCACGACGGCGCCCTCCTCGATGAGCACGAGGCCGTCGTCGACCGAGTGCAGCGCGGCCTCGTGCGCGGCGAAGAGCCGCGCGAGCTCCTCGGGACCGTGCCCGCCGGTCACGAGGTCGAGCCGTCGGGCGAGCAGCCACGCGGCGAGCGCGGCCACCGCGAGCGTCGCCGCGAGCATGCCCGCGACCGCGAGCAGCCGGGGCACGACGAGCGAGCCGACCCGCTCGATCGTCACGCCCGCTGCGACCAGCCCGATCACCCGGTCGCCCTCGAGCACGGGAGTGACCGCTCGGACCGACGGGCCGAGCGTGCCCTCGAAGACCTCGGTGAACGTCGCGCCCTCGAGCGCCGGCGCAGTCGTGCCCAGGAACTCGCGGCCGATCTGCTCGGGATCGGGATGCGTGTACCGCGTGCCGTCTGGGTGCATGACCGTGACGAAGTCGAGCCGTGTCGCCGCCCGGACGTCCTCGACGTAGGCCTGCATGGCATCCGTCGCGCCACGGACCGCCGCGTCGCGGTCGGCCGGGTACGCCGCGAACGCGGCGGCGGCGGCCTGCCGCACCGTCGGCGTCGCGGCCATCGCGCGCGCGAGCTCCTGGCTCGCGACCGCCGCCTCGCGCTCGCGCTCGCGCTGCGCGTCGACGGCGAGCAGCCCGAAGGCGACGAGCGCGGCGAGCACGAGGATGCCGGCCATCTGGGCGAAGACGCGCGTCGCGATGCTCGCCGAGCGCCACCACCGTCGCATCCCCTGCCTCCCCCGCTCGCGCTGTGAACACTATGCACGCAACGGGCCGCCCCGCCCGAACCGGAGCGAGTCTGGCTGCTCGGAGGCGTCGCGCTGGTGCGACGCCCGACGCGAGGAGCACAGCATGGCGACGAAGCCCGGCACCGCGGACGACCGCACCCTCGGAGCACGGCTCCGCAGGCTCGACAAGACCCATTGGCTGTACATCTCGGTGATCGTCGCCGTGGTGCTCGGCGTGCTCGTGGGCCTCGTCTCCCCCGAGACCGGCACGGCGCTCGCGCCGATCGGCAAGGGCTTCGTCGCCCTCATCAAGATGATGATCGCGCCGGTCATCTTCTGCACGATCGTCGTCGGCATCGGCTCGATCGCGAAGGCCGCGACCGTCGGCAAGGTGGGCGGGCTCGCGCTCATCTACTTCCTCGCGATGTCGACGTTCGCGCTCGCGATCGGCCTCGTGGTGGGCAACTTCGTGCAACCCGGCGAGGGCCTGAACATCGCGGGGGCCACCTACGAGTCCGAGGGTGAGGCGGAGACGACCACCGACTTCCTACTGGGCATCATCCCCACGACGCTCTTCTCCCCGCTCGCGGGCGAGTCGGTGCTCCAGACGCTCTTCGTCGCGCTCCTCGTCGGGTTCGCGGTCCAGGCGATGGGTGAGCGCGGTGCGCCGATCCTCACCGTCGTGAAGCACCTGCAGGCGCTCGTCTTCCGGGTGCTCACGATGATCCTGTGGGTCGCGCCGATCGGGGCGTTCGGCGCGATCGCGGGTGTCGTCGGTTCGACCGGGTGGGGCGCCGTCGTGGCGCTCGCGACGCTCATGGTCGGCTTCTACGCCACGTGCGTGCTCTTCATCGTCGTCGTGCTCGGCACGCTGCTGCGGGCGGTCACCGGCGTGAACATCTTCCGCCTGATGCGGTACCTCGGCCGCGAGTACCTGCTCATCGTCGGCACCTCGTCGTCCGAGTCGGCGCTGCCGCGCCTCATCGCGAAGATGGAGCACGCGGGCGTCTCGAAGCCCGTCGTCGGCATCACGGTTCCGACCGGCTACTCGTTCAACCTGGACGGGACGGCGATCTACCTCACGATGGCGTCGCTGTTCATCTCCACGGCGATGGGCATGCCGATGTCGATCCCGGAGCAGATCGGCCTGCTCGTGTTCATGATCATCGCCTCGAAGGGCGCCGCCGGTGTCACGGGCGCGGGCCTCGCGACCCTCGCGGGCGGCCTGCAGACGTATCGTCCCGACCTCGTCGACGGCGTCGGCGTCATCGTCGGCATCGACCGGTTCATGTCGGAGGCGCGCGCGCTCACGAACTTCACCGGCAACGCGGTCGCGACGCTGCTCATCGGCACGTGGACGAAGCAGATCGACATGGAGCAGGTGAGCGCGGTGCTCGCCGGCGACCGGCCCTTCGACGAGCGCACGATGCTCGCCGACGAGCACGGCGCGCGCACGAGCGCCGCGACCGACGACCTGCGCGAGCTCGAGCCCGAGCGCCGCTGACGGCGACCGCGGCCGACGGCCGGTGCCCGCGAGGAGCGGGTGCCGGCCGTCAGCGTCGCAGCACCGACCTCGCAGCGAGGCCGAGCGCGAGCCACGCGGCCGCGGCGAGCACGCCCTGCCACGGCAGCGTCAGCACCACCAGCAGGCAGGCCGCCGCGCCGGCCAACGGGAGCCAGGCGGGCAGCCACATGCGCACCCGGCCGTGGCGACGCATCCGGATCGCGGAGACGTGGGCGACCGCGTAGTAGGTCAGCACGCACGTCGACGAGAACGCGACGAGGCTGCCGGCGGGCAGCAGCAGGGCGGCGGCGATGGCCGCGATGGCGGTGGCCGCCTCGGCGACGACCGGGGTGCGCGTGCGCGCGGCGATCGTCGACAGCGGGCCCGGCAGGTCGCGCTCGCGCGCCATCGCGAGCCCCGTGCGGCTGAGGCCCGCGAGGATGCCCATGAGCGAGCCGAGGCTCGCGAGCGCCCCGGCGCCGAGCACGACCGAGTGCAGCGCCGGGTCGCCGACGAGGTCGGCGAGCGGCGTCGCCGAGGACGGCAGCCCGGCGCCGAGCCGCGCGGAGGTCGCCCAGCCGACCGCGGCGTACAGCGCGAGCACGATGCCGAGCCCCAGCACGATCGCGATCGGCAGCGTGCGGCGCGGCTCGCGCACCTCCTCGCCGAGGGTCGCCATGCGCGCGTAGCCGGCGAACGCGAAGAACAGCATGCCCGCGGCGGTCAGCACCGGCGCCGGGCCGGATGCGGGATGGGCGGCCGCCGTCTCGGTGAGCGTCGGCTCGCCGCCGGTGGCCGCCCAGCCCAGCGCGACGAGCACGACGACGACCACGATCGCGACGACGCCGCTCGAGACCCAGGCGGTGACCCTGACGCCGAGCATGTTGAGCGCCGCGAGCACGGCGATCGCCGCCGCGCCGACCCAGGCCGCGTGCTCGGGCCACAGGTGCTGGCCCGCGATCACGGCGATCGCCGCGGCCGACGCGGTCTTGCCGGTGAGGAACATCCATCCCGCCGTGAACCCGACCCGCTCCCCCACCTCCGCGCGCCCGTAGGCGTAGGCGCCGCCCGAGACCGGATGCTCCATCGCGAGCTGCGCGGTCGAGAGCGCGTTGAGCACGGCGATGGCGGCCGCGATCGCGACGGCCGCCGGCAGCCACGGACCGGCGATCGCCGCCGCCGGCGCCCAGACGAAGAACAGGCCGGCGCCGATCATGGCGCCCAGGCCGATCGCGATGGCGCCGGGCACGCCGATGCGCCGCTCCAGCTGGGTCATGCGTCCGACCCTAGGCGGGACGGGTGAACGGCCGGTGCCGCACGCCGCGCTGCCTCAGCGGCGCTCGAGCTCGACGAGCACCTCGGCGTGCGCCGTGTGCGGGAACATGTCGAAGACCCGGCCGCGGATGGGGCGCAGGCTCGGCATCGCGGCGAGGTCGCGGGCGAGGCTCGAGGGGTTGCAGCTCGAGTAGACGACTCGCTGCACCGCGCTCCGCTCGAGGCGCGCGGCCAGCTCGCCGATGCCGCGCCGCGGCGGGTTGACGACGACCAGCTCCGGCGCTCCGGCGCCCTCCAGGTCGACGCCCGTCGCGTCGCCCACCGCGAACGACGCATCCGCGCCGAGCTCGGCGGCCGACTCCCGCGCGGCGTCGATCGCCTCGGCCGTCACCTCGACGCCCGCGACGCGCCGTCCGGGTCGGGCGGCGTGCAGCGCGAAGCCGCCGACGCCGCAGTAGAGGTCGAGCACGCTCGCCGGGTCGGCCTCGTCGATCCACCCGGTCGCCTGCCGGTAGAGCGCGGCCGCGACGGCGGTGTTCGTCTGGAAGAAGCTGCGCGGACGCAGCCGCAGCGGGACGCCGTTGACACGCATCCGCAGCACGCCGGCGCCCGCGAGCAGCAGCTCCTCGTCGCCCTCGAGCACCGCCTTGTGCTCGGGCTGCAGGTTGACCGAGACGCTCACGAGCGGCAGCGCGTCGAGCAGCCCGAGGTGCTTCCGGATGCGCGGGAGCGCCTCGCTCGAGCGCAGCACGATGCGCAGCGCGAGCTCGCGGTCGGGCGACGCGGTGAGCATGAGGTGCTTCAGCTCGCCGCGCCGGCTCGGCACGTCGTAGGGCGTGATCCGCGCCGCCCGCACCAGCTCCTCGAGCACGGGCATCGCGTCGACCAGCGGCTGCTCGTGCAGCGGGCACGCCTGCAGGTCGATGCCCGAGCCGTCGGCGGCGAGTATCCCGAGCGTCGGCGCGTCGATCGTGCCGGCGACGGCCATCTTGGCCTTGTTGCGGAACCCGCCGACGGCGCTGGCGTGCGGCGCATCCCACGCCATCGGCGGCAGCAGCGCCTCGATCCCGGCCTGCTGGTCGGCGAGCTGCCGCTCGTAGGGGGTCGCGAGCAGGGTGCACGAGCGGCAGCGCCAGGCGTCGAAGTAGGCGCAGTCGAGCGCGACGCTCGTCGTCATCGCGTCGTCAGCGCTCGTCGGATGCTCCGTCGCGCCCCTCGATCGGCGCGGGCCCGCCGGCGTCCTCGATCTGCTCGGTCAGGAAGGCGTCGAGGATCTGGCTCCTGAGCGCGTCGACCCGGTCGCGGAGCCGCTTGAGATCCGCCTTGGGGCTGCCGGGCCCCAGCAGCTCGAGCGCGTGCTCGAGCCCGGTGAGCGACGCCGCCCACCGGTCGGCGCGAACCCGCTCCGCGTGGTCGTCCGCGCTGCGGCGCAGGTACTCGACCTGCTCGCGCATCGCCTTGAGGCTCTGCCGCATCGCGTCGGAGCTCGGCCCGGTGGCGCGCACCAGCCGCTGCACCTCCTGCTGGATCTTGGCCGCGACGTCCGGGTTCTTGCTCAGCCAGGCCCACACGACGGGGCCGTACTTCGGTGCGTTGGCGCCGATGAACCTCAGCGCGGGGATGAGCCATGCGGGGATCGCCACGGTGAACCTCCGATCGATGGAACTCTACGCCGCACCGTCGAACAGGCTGGTGACGGATCCGTCCTCGAACACCTCGGTGATGGCGCGCGCGAGCAGCGGCGCGATCGACAGCACGTGCAGCTTCTCGAAGCGCTGCGCGTCGGTGAGCGGCAGGGTGTCGGTGACGACCACCTTGTCGATGAAGTCGGAGTTCAGGATCTGCGGCGCGGGCGTGGAGAAGATGGCGTGCGTCGCGGCGACGACCACGCTCGTGGCACCCGCCCTCTTGAGGGCCTCGGCCGCCTTCACGATGGTGCGGCCGGTGTCGATCATGTCGTCGACCAGCAGGCAGACGCGCCCCTCGACGGCGCCGACGATCTCGTGCACCGAGACCTGGTTCGGCACCAGCGGGTCGCGGCGCTTGTGGATGATCGCGAGCGGTGCACCCAGCTTGTCGCTCCAGACGTCGGCGACGCGCACCCGGCCCATGTCGGGCGAGACGACCGTGACGGTGTCGGGGTCGAGTGTGGCGCGGAAGTGCTCGAGCAGCACCGGCATGGCGAAGAGGTGGTCGAAGGGCCCGTCGAAGAAGCCCTGGATCTGCGATGCGTGGATGTCGATCGACATGATGCGGTCGGCGCCGGCGGTCTTGAAGAGGTCGGCGATCAGGCGCGCGGAGATCGGCTCGCGGCCGCGGCCCTTCTTGTCCTGCCGGGAGTACGGGTAGTACGGCATGACGACGGTGATGCGCTTCGCCGACGCGCGCTTGAGCGCATCCACCATGATGAGCTGCTCCATGAGCCACTCGTTCACGGGGGCGCCGTACGACTGCATGATGAACGCGTCGGAGCCGCGCACCGAGCCCTCGTAGCGCGCGTAGATCTCGCCGTTCGCGAAGGTGCGGCTGTCCACATCCATCAGGTCGGCGCCCATCTCGGCTGCCACCGACCTCGCCAGCTCCGGGTGCGACCTGCCCGTCGCCAGCACGAGGTGCTTGCGGTTCTTCGCGACGATCGATCCCACTCGGGTGCCTCCTAGGCGTTCGGTGCTTGCTCGTCAACCGCCGCTGCCGCGTCGGCTGCACTCGTCCCGGGGCGATTCGACGCGACCCAGCCAGTCATGTTGCGCTGCGGTGCGACGGAGATCGCCAGCGCGCCCGGCTCGACGTCCTTGCGGACGACCGTGCCTGCACCAGTGTAGGCGCCGTCGCCGATGGTCACCGGGGCCACGAACACGTTGTGGCTGCCCGTGCGCACGTGCGAGCCGACCGTCGTGCGGTGCTTGTGCTGCCCGTCGTAGTTGGCGGTGATCGTGCCGGCGCCGATGTTCGAGCCCTCACCGACGACGGCGTCGCCGATGTACGACAGGTGCGGCACCTTGCTGCCCGCGCCGATCTGGGTGTTCTTCGTCTCGACGAACGTGCCGATCTTGCCGTCGTCGCCGACGACCGAGTTCGGCCGCAGGTAGGCCCAGGGGCCGACGGATGCGCGGGCGCCGATGACCGAGAGGGTCGCGTCGGTGCGCTTGACGACCGCATCCTCGCCCACCTCGGTGTCGACGAGGGTGGTGTCCGGGCCGATGGTCGCGCCGGCGGCGATCGCGGTCGCGCCG
>JBAZPY010000038.1:0-8950 GCA_041645515.1 Agrococcus sp. | reverse complement strand
GCATCGAGCAGGTGTCCAAGGACGAGCTGCGGCTCGACGCCCTCTTCGCCCGCGACGGCGAGCACGTCGTGCGGCTCGTCACCTGCGGCGGCGAGTGGGATGCCGCCGCCGGCGCCTACGAGGACAACATCGTCGTGACGGCCGTCCTGGACGCGCGGTGAGCCGCGTGACCCGGTGATACGTTCTGGCCGTGAGCGACGAGGGTGCGATCGACGTCGAGCGCCTGGCGCTCGCGTTCGCATCCGATGCGAGCCCCGAGGTGCTGCGGCAGGCGTACGAGCGCTGGGGCGGCATGGTCTACGCGATCGCCTGCCGGGCGATGGCGCCGCACGACGCGGAGGATGTCGTGCAGCAGACCTTCGTCTCCGTCTGGCGCTCGCGCGAGTCGTACGACCCGGCGAGCGGACCGCTCGGCGCGTGGATCATCGCCATCGCGAGGCGGCGGATCGCCGACCACTACCGCACGAGGTACGCCGACGAGCAGGCGTTCGACCCGCAGGACCTCACGGTTCGGCTGGAACGCGGTGCCGGGGATCCGACGACGGGCGATCCGGTGTCGGAGGCGGTGTCGGATGCGCTCACCGTGCAGGAGGAGCTCGAGCACATCGGCGAGCCGCAGCGCACCATCGTCCGGCTGGCGGTGATCGAGGACCGCTCGACCGCCGCGATCGCCGAGGCCCTCGAAATGCCGATCGGCACGGTGAAGAGCCACTTGTCGCGAGCGCTCCGAAGACTCAGGGAGAGATGGGAGGACACGCATGCAGCACCTGTCGACTGACGCGCTCGCCGCGCTCGCGCTCGGCGAGTCCGACGCGCGCGCCGAGCACCTGGAGTCCTGCGCCCAGTGCCGTGCCGAGCTGACCGCCCTGCGAGCGACCGCCGAGCGCTTCCGCGCCGCGCAGATCGCGCCGCTGGATCCGCCCGCCGCGGTGTGGGACCGCATCCTGGCCGACATCGGCGCCGACCCGGCCCACCAGGCCGACCCGGCCGAGGGGCAGACGGAGGCCGACGATCGGCCCGACGCCACCGCCGTGGCCACGTCGCGGATGCCGTCGGGCGACCTCGTGCCTCGACGGCGCCGCCGCTTCGGCATCGGCGCGCTCGTCGCCGCCTGCGCCGCCTCGGCCGTGGTCGCCGCGAGCCTCGCGGTGCTGCTCGTGACGCAGGTGGGCGGCCCCCGCTCCACCGATCTCGCGGATGCGGCGCTCGAGCCGCTCACCTCGGCGGTCTCCCCCGCTCGCGCCGAGGTGATCGAGCGCGACGGCCAGCGGCTGCTCGTCGTCGACGCGGATGCGCTGCCGACCGTCGACGGCTACCTCGACGTCTGGCTGCTCGACGCCGACGCGCAGCAGATGGTGAGCCTCGGCATCATGGACGCGACGTCGACCGAGCTCGCGCTGCCGGCGGGCCTCGACCTCGAGGCGTTCCCGGTGGTCGACGTCTCCGTCGAGCCGTACGACGGCGACCCGACCCACTCGGGCGAGAGCATCTGGCGCGGCGCGCTCGAGCTCTGATGCGTCAGCGGTGCGGCCAAGCCGCGAGCGCGCGGTCGATGCGGCGGCGCAGCGGCGCGGCCACCGACCCGACGAGCTCGAGCACCGGCTCGACCTGCGGCCGCGAACGTGCGGCGCTGGCACGAGCGGCGGGGATGCGCCACGTGCCGATCGCCGCGCCGTCGACGAGCACCATCGGCCGGAAGACGCCGTTGCCGCCCGGCACGACGGCGGCGAGCACCGCGGAGCTCGCGAGCAGCGCGCGGTCGCGGTAGCCGAGCAGCACCTCGTCGAACGCCGGCACCAGCACGACGTCGGTCGCGACGCCCGGCGCGGCATCGGCGGCGATGAGCATGTCGCGGTCGGCGACCCGCACGCGCTCGATGCCAGGTTCGACCCTGGGCTCGAGCTCGGCCGCGCGCGCGAGCGACGCCCGCACGGGCGTCTTCGGCATGCCCATCCACCAGGCGACGTCGTCGGCGTCCAACGGGCCGCGCGCGGCGACCATCCGGCCGAGCGCCGCATCGAGCGCCCGCTCGGGATCGGGCACGGCGGGTCGCGGCCCGCCGACGAGCAGCTGGTCGCGGCCGTCGAAGGGCCCGAAGCGCACGAGCCCGTCGTAGGCGCCCAGCGCCAGCAGGTGGTAGCCGCGTCCGCCGGCGGTGGAGATGCCGGCCCGCTCCCAGGCGGCGAGGATCGCCGGCCGGGGCAGCGGCCCTTCGGCGAGCGCGGCGACGAGCACGTCGGCGGCGAGCTCCGCGGTGCCCTGGTCGATGCCGCGCACCTCGCACATGCGCCACTCCTGGCGACGCATCCGCTCCGCGGTCACCGCGTGCAGCACCGCCAGGTCGTCAGGCGCGGCGACGAACAGCGTGCCGCGCATGGCCCACGAGCGCACGAGCTCGCCGGCGTCGAAGGCGGCGCGCACGTCGTCGAGCGTCGTGCCCGGCGCGGAGCGGACCGCGATCGCGCGCAGCACCGCCGGCAGGTCCTGGCCCTGCAGGGCGACGGCGTGGCGCACCGCCTCGGCCGGGGAGCGCTGCGAGCCGACGAGCCCCTGCGCGACCAGCCGCATCCGCCGCGCCTCGACGTCGGTCAGCTCCCTCACGCCGCCAACGCTAGCGGCGCCCGCCCACGCCGAAGGGGACCCCTTCCACCGGCGGGGACCCGGTGTGCGGGGTCCCGGACGGTGGAAGGGGTCCCGATGCGGCAGGCAGCGCCGCCGAGCGGATGCGGTCAGTCCTCCAGCAGGCTCGTCACCAGGGCGGCGATGCGGCTGCGCTCGCTGCGCATCAGCGTGATGTGGCCGAACAGGTCGTGGCCCTTGAGCGTCTCGATCACGCTCGCGACGCCGTCGTGCCGGCCGACCCGGAGGTTGTCGCGCTGCGCGACGTCGTGCGTGAGCACCACCCGGGAGTTCTGGCCTATGCGGCTGAGCACCGTCAGCAGCACGTTGCGCTCGAGCGACTGCGCCTCGTCGACGATCACGAACGCGTCGTGCAGCGAGCGGCCGCGGATGTGCGTGAGCGGCATCACCTCGAGCAGGCCGCGGTCGGCGACCTCGTCGAGCACGTTGTCGCTCACGAGAGCGCCGAGCGTGTCGTAGATCGCCTGGCCCCACGGGTTCATCTTCTCGCCCTGGTCGCCCGGCAGGTAGCCGAGCTCCTGGCCGCCCACCGCGTAGAGCGGGCGGAAGACGATCACCTTCTTGTGCAGCCGGCGCTCGAGCACCGCCTCGAGGCCAGCGGCGAGTGCGAGCGCCGACTTGCCGGTGCCGGCGGAACCGCCGAGCGAGACGATGCCCACCTCGTTGTCGAGCAGCAGGTCGATCGCGAGGCGCTGCTCGGCCGAGCGGCCGTGCACGCCGAACACGTCGCGGTCGCCGCGCACGAGCGACACCTCGCCGCGGCGGGTGACGCGGCCGAGCGCCGAGCCGCGCTCGGAGGAGATGACGAGGCACGTGTTGACGGCCATGTCGGCGACGAGCGGCGTCTCGAGCCGCTCGTCCTCGTAGAGGCGGTTGATCTGCTCGCCCGAGAGCGCGAGCTCCGCGGTGCCCGTCCAGCCGGAGTCGACCGCCTGCTCGGCGAGGTACTCCTCGGCGGGCAGGCCGATCGAGGCGGCCTTCACGCGCATCGGCATGTCCTTCGACACGATGCAGACGTCGAGGCCGTCGCCGGCGAGGTTCGACGCGACGGCGAGGATGCGCGAGTCGTTGTCGCCGAGCTGCAGGCCGCTCGGCAGCACCTGCTGGTTGGTGTGGTTGAGCTCGACGCGCAGCGAGCCGCCGCCTTCGGTGGGCACCGGGAAGTCGAGCCGCTCGTGCTCGAGCCGCAGCTCGTCGAGGTTCCGCAGCGCCTTGCGCGCGAAGTAGCCGATCTCGGGATCGTGCCGCTTCTTCTCGAGCTCTGCGATCACGATCACGGGGATCACGACGGCGTGCTCGGCGAAGCGGTGGATCGCCCCCGGGTCGGACAGCAGCACGCTCGTGTCGAGCACGTAGGTGCGCTGGCGGGTGTCGAGGCCCTCTGCCTCGGCGGATCCGCTCTCGGGGGTGGTGGCGAGTTGAGGCACGTGATGCTCCCTTCCGACCCTGGGGTCGGATCCACGCGGCCGTCGCCTCCCGTGCTGGTCGCGGGCAGCGGGCCGCTCGCTGTCGGGCGGAACTGCCCGACACTGCCGAATGTACGCGCGGTGCCTCAGCGCGGCGGGTGAGGACACACCGCACGGGCCCAGAGTTCACCCGATGGAAACCTCAGCCCAGGGTCAGCGCCCGTAGCGGCGCTCGCGCTGCCCGTACGCGCGCACCGCCCGCAGGAAGTCGACCTCGCGCAGGTCGGGGCCGAGCGCCTCGACGAAGTAGAACTCGCTGTGCGCGCTCTGCCACAGCATGAAGTCGCTGAGGCGCTGCTCACCCGACGTGCGGATGACGAGGTCGGGGTCGGGCTGCCCGGCGGTCGACAGGTGCTGGGCGATCACCTCGGGCGAGAGCCGCTCGGCGATCTCGGCCACGGTCGCCCCGTCGGCCGCCGTCAGCATCTTGCGCACCGCCTCGACCAGCTCGTGCCTGCCGCCGTAGCCGACCGCCAGGTTGACGCAGATGCCGTCCTGATCGGCGCTGCGCGCCGACGCTGCCTGCAGCGCGGCGACGAGCGGCGCCGGCAGTCCGGCGGTGTCGCCGACGTGGCGGATGCGCCTGCCGGGCTGCCGTGACAGGTCGTCGGCGAGCTCGGCGATGATCTCGCACAGCTCGCCCAGCTCCTCCGCGGCGCGGCCCGTGAGGTTGTCGCGCGAGAGGAGGTAGAGGGTGACGACCTCGACGCCGATCTCGGCGCACCAGTCGACGAACTCGCGCAGCTTCGCCGCCCCGGCGCGGTGCCCGTGGCCCGCGCTCGCGAGCTTCTGCTCGCGAGCCCAGCGGCGGTTGCCGTCGATGATCATGGCGATGTGGCGCGGCACCGCGGTCCGCTGGAGGTCGCGACGCAGCCGCCGCTCGTAGTAGCGGTAGACGAGTCGTGACCCCGGGGCGCTGCGCAGTCGCACGACTGCAATCTATCGGGCAGCGGTCCGCGAGCGACGTTCGCGGCGTCGCGGATGCTCGACGCGGTACTGCGTACGCCGTACGCTGTACCCATGGCACCGCAGTCCGAGCCCGACGCCGGCGGCTCCCCCGAGGTCCGGTCGTCTCCGGAGGCCCGCGAGGGCGACGCCCCGCCGCACCTGCCCCTCATCGAGGCGGCCGGTGATGCGATCGTCGAGGCGGCCGTCGAGCAGAAGCCGACATGGCGGGGCTGGATCCACGCCGCGACCGCGCCCATCGCCCTCATCGCCGGCGTCGTGCTGGTCGTGATCGCCGACGGCTCGACGGCGAAGCTCTCCACCGCCGTCTACGCCCTCTCGTGCGTGCTGATGTTCGGCGTCTCCGCGGTCTACCACCGCTTCCACTGGCAGGAGCGCACGCGCGTGCTGCTGAAGCGCCTCGACCACGCGAACATCTTCCTGCTCATCGCCGGCAGCTACACGCCCATCGCGCTGCTGACGCTCCCCTCGCCGACCGACGGCATCCTGCTCGCCGTCATCTGGGGCGGTGCGCTGCTGGGCATCGCGTTCCGCGTCTTCTGGCTGCACGCGCCGCGCTGGCTGTACGTGCCGATCTACCTCGCGCTCGGCTGGGCGGCCGTCGCCTTCCTGCCGCAGATCTGGCTCGCGAATTCGGCGACCGCGATCCTCGTCATCGCTGGAGGCCTCGCGTACACGGTCGGCGCCGTCATCTACGGCATGAAGAAGCCCAACCCCTACCCCGGCCGGTTCGGCTTCCACGAGATCTTCCACGCCTGCACGCTCATCGCCTTCGTGTGCCACTGGACGGCGATCATGCTCGTCGCGGTGGCTCCCCCCGCCTGATCCACCCACCGCTCGCGCGGCGCACCGGCTAGCGTTCCAGCATGCGTCCCGCTCGCTCCGCCGCCGTCGCCGCGGCGCTGGTGGCCGTCACCGCGATGAGCGGTTGCGTCATCCCCGCTCCGCTGCTGGCCACCGACATCCGTCTTCCGCGCCAGCCGCCGAGCCAGCCGCCGCAGCCCTCCAGCAGGCCCCAGATCGAGATCGAGCCCGTGCAGCCCGACGCGCCGCTCACGACGACGGACGAGACGATCGCCGACACCGGGGAGCTGTACGCGGGGTCGCGCGGCGAGACGGTCGACGGGTATCTGCCGGATGCGCCGCTCGACCTCGTGCTGGATCCCACGCGCGGCGCGGCTCGGGTCGCGCCCGGCATCGCGATGCCGCCGCACGACGGCGGCGACGAGCTGCTGGCCGGCACGCCCCACGCGGCCGGATCGAACCTGCTGCTCACGACGGTCGGGCGGCTCGTGCTCGAGACTGATGAAGCCGGGTACATCTGCAGCGGCACCGTCATCAACAGCGACTCCGGCCTCATCGTCGTCACCGCCGCGCACTGCATCTTCGACGACGACACGCGCGACTACTACGACCGCATCACGTTCGAGCCGGGCTACGAGCGCGGGACCGCCCCGTTCGGCACCTGGGAGGCCGAGGAGTGGTGGGTGCCGAGCCAGTACCTGGAGTCGAACGAGCGCTACCTGGACGGCGTCGACGACGACGGCTGGACGGGCTTCGACTTCGGCTTCATCCGCTTCGCCCCCCAGGGGGGCACGACGCTCGAGGAGGCCGTCGGCGGCCAGGGCGTGAGCTTCACCGCCGAGACGAACGGCGCCGTGATCGCCGGCTACCCGGGCAATGCGCCGTTCGACGCCGAGGTGCTGCGCTACTGCGCGGAGGACGACCTCGGCTACGGCGCGGGCGGCGACCCGAACTACGGCGCCGACTGTGCGATGGGCGACGGCGCCTCCGGCTCCGGCTTCGTCTCGAACCTCGACCCGGCGACCGGTGCCGGACACATCACCGCCGTCTACTCCAACGGCGGCGAGTCGGGCGCCTACGGGCCGCCGCTCGGCGTCACCGCCTACAACGGCCTGCGCTCGCTGGACCGCTGACGCGCCCTGGCTCGTCGAGCAGCAGCGCCGAAGGCGCCGCCTCCCCCCGCTCGTCGAGCAGCAGCGCCGAAGGCGCCGCCTCCTCCCGCTCGTCGAGCAGCAGCGCCGAAGGCGCCGCCTCCTCCCGCTCGTCGAGCAGCAGCACCGAAGGCGCCGCCTCCTCCCGCTCGTCGAGCAGCAGCACCGAAGGCGCCGCCTCCTCCCGCTCGTCGAGTAGCAGCGCCGAAGGCGCCGCCTCCTCCCGCTCGTCGAGTAGCAGCGCCGAAGGCGCCGCGTATCGAGACGAAGACGTCGATCTCGATACGCGGCCGCGCTGGCGCGCGGCTGCTACTCGATCAGCGGGCGAGGCACCGCCCGTCGAGCAGCAGCGCCGAAGGCGCCGCCTCCTCCCGCTCGTCGAGCAGCAGCGCCGAAGGCGCCGCGTATCGAGACGAAGACGTCGATCTCGATACGCGGCCGCGCTGGCGCGCGGCTGCTACTCGATCAGCGGGCGAGGGACCGCGTATCCAGACGAAGACGTCGATCTCGATACGCGGCCGCGCTGGCGCGCGGCTGCTACTCGATCAGCGGGCGAGGCGCCGCTCGTCGAGCAGCAGCGCCGAAGGCGCCGCCTCCTCCCGCCCGTCGAGCAGCAGCGCCGAAGGCGCCGCGTATCGAGACGAAGACGTCGATCTCGATACGCGGCCGCGCTGGCGCGCGGCTGCTACTCGATCCGCGCACGGTGGTCAGTGCTTGTGGCCCTCGTGCCCGTCGGCCTCCTGCAGCTGCCCGAACGCGCCCTTCTTCGGCGCGGCCTTCGCCTGCTTCTCGGCCGCGCGACGCTGCTCGCGGTTGCCTCCCGCGGGCTTCGACTTCGCGGCGGCAGCCGGGTTGCCCGAGCGCTGCCGCGCCTTGTCGGTCGCGGCCCCGAGCTCCTTGCCCTTGCCGTCGTGCACCGACGCCTCCCCGTCCTCGTCGGGTGCCGAGTAGGTGAGCGCGGAGGTGTCCTCCTCCACCGGCGCCTCGAGCCCGCCGCCCTCGATCGCGGGCGCCTCGGGCGACGCGCCCTGCTGCACCTTCACGTCGAGGTTGAACAGGAACGCGATCGACTCCTCGCGGATCGCCGACATCATCTGCTGGTAGAGCGCGAAGCCCTCGTTCTGGTACTCGACGACCGGGTCGCGCTGGGCCATCGTGCGCAGGCCGATGCCCTCGCGCAGGTAGTCCATCTCGTACAGGTGGTCACGCCACTTGCGGTCGATGACCGACAGCACGACGCGGCGCTCGAGCAGGCGCATCGCGGCCGAGCCGAGCTGCTCCTCGCGCCGCTGGTACGCGATCCTCGCGTCCGACAGCAGCTGCTCGTAGAGGAAGTCCGATGTCAGCCGCGGCTGCGCCTCGGCGACCACCTCGTCGATCGTGATCCCGACGGGGTAGAGCAGCTTCGCCTCGGTCCACAGCGCCTCGAGGTTCCACTCGTCGCTGTCGTTGCCGACCGCGTGGTCGTCGACGAGCGAGCGCAGCGCGCCCTCGAGGAAGCCCTGCACGCGGCCCGCGAGGTCGTCGCCGTCGAGGATGTGCCGGCGGTCGGAGTAGATCGCCTCGCGCTGGCGGTTCATCACGTCGTCGTACTTCAGCACGTTCTTGCGCATCTCGGCGTTGCGCGACTCGATCTGGCCCTGCGCGGAGCGGATGGTGCGGGTGAAGATCTTCGACTCGAGCGGGATCTCGTCCTCGTCGGCGTCGACGGCCATGAAGCGCTCGGCGACGGAGCCGCCGAACAGGCGCAGCAGGTCGTCCTGCATCGACAGGTAGAAGCGGCTCTCACCCGGGTCTCCCTGGCGGCCGGAGCGGCCGCGCAGCTGGTTGTCGATGCGCCGCGACTCGTGGCGCTCGGTGCCGAGCACGTAGAGGCCGCCAGCCTCGATGACCTTCGCCGCCTCCGCCTCGACCTCGGCCTTC
>JBAZPY010000037.1:0-8951 GCA_041645515.1 Agrococcus sp. | reverse complement strand
CATCGTGCCGACCGTGCGCGACTGCTACGCCGTGCTGGGTGCGATCCACGCACGCTGGCAGCCGATGCCCGGCCGCCTCAAGGACTACATCGCGACGCCGAAGTTCAACCTCTACCAGTCGCTGCATACGACGGTGATCGGCCCGCGCGGCCACCACGTCGAGATCCAGATCCGCACGGAGGAGATGCACCGCCGCGCCGAGTACGGCGTCGCGGCGCACTGGAAGTACAAGCAGGGCGGCGGCGCGATGTCGTCGACCGACATGGCGTGGCTCGCGCACATCAACGACTGGCAGGAGGAGACGACCGACCCCGGCGAGTTCCTCGACTCGCTGCGGTTCGAGATCGGCGCGAAGGAGCTGTACGTCTTCACGCCCAAGGGCAAGGTCATCGGCCTGCCCGCGGGTGCGACGCCCGTCGACTTCGCCTACGCCGTGCACACCGAGGTGGGCCACCGCACCATGGGCGCGAAGGTCAACGGCCGGCTCGTGCCGCTCGACACGCGGCTGACGACCGGCGACATCGTCGAGGTGCTGACGTCGAAGAACCCCGACGCCGGCCCGAGCCAGGACTGGCAGGGGTTCGTCACCTCGCCTCGCGCGCGCAGCAAGATCCGGCAGTGGTTCCAGCGCGAGCGCCGCGACGAGGCGGTCGAGGTCGGCAAGGAGGCGATCGCGAAGGCGATGCGCCGGCACGACCTGCCGCTGCAGAAGCTCATGGGGCGGGATGCGTTCGCGCAGGTCGCGGCGCAGCTGAAGTACGACGACGTCACCGGCCTGTACGCGGCCGTGGGGGAGGGCCACGTCTCGACCCAGTCGGTGCTCGAGAAGGTCGTCGCCGCCATCCGCGCGGACGAGGGCGGCGACGACGAGCCGGAGCCCGTGCTGCCCACCCGCACGGCCCCCCGGGTGTCGACGAGCTCGTCCGGCGTGCTCGTGCGCGGCGCCGACGACATCCTCGTGAAGCTGTCCAAGTGCTGCACCCCGGTGCCCGGCGACGACATCGTCGGCTTCGTGACCCGCGGGCAGGGGGTCAGCGTGCACCAGCGCTCGTGCCCGAACGTGCAGGGCCTGCTCGCCGAGCCCGAGCGCATGATCGAGGTCGAGTGGGCGCCCACCTCGAAGGGGCTGTTCCTCGTCAACATCCAGGTCGAGGCGCTCGACCGCTCCGGACTGCTGAGCGACATCACGCGCGTGCTCACGGAGCACCACGTGAACATCCTGTCGGCGAGCGTGCACACCGGCACCGACCGGCTCGCGCTCAGCCGCTTCGCCTTCGAGATGGGCGACGTCACGCACCTCGACCACGTGCTGAACGCCGTGCGCCGGATCGAGGGCGTCTACGACGTCTACCGGATCACCACCGGCTGAGCGAGACGAAGGGGGGCCGGCGCTGCGCCGGCCCCCCTTCGTCTCGTGCTCGCTCAGCCTGCGGCGGCGACGACCTCGAGCCAGGAGCGCTTCGTGGCCAGCTCGGCCTCGAGCTCGGCCTTCTGCTTCGGGTCGGTCGCCGCGGCGACCTCCGCCTCGAGCTTCTCGATGGCGTCCTCGAGCTGTCCGGCGAGACCCTCGGAGCGCGCCTTCCGCTCCGGGTTCGAGCGTCTCCAGTGCTGCTCGTCGAGCTCGCGCACGTGCGTCTCGATCGCCCGCATGCGGTCCTCGACCTCGCGCAGCGCCTCGCGGGGCACGCGACCGATCTCGTCCCAGCGCTGCTGGATCGGCAGCAGCGCCTCACGGGCGGCGGCGCGGTCCGTGATCTGCAGGATCGGCGCCGCCTCCTCGAGGAGCGCGCGCTTCGCTGTCAGGTTGGCCGAGTACTCCTCGTTGTCGACGGCGGACTGCTCCGCCTTCGCCGCGAAGAGGACATCGCCGGCCTCCTTGAACTGCGCCCACAGCGCGTCGTCGATCTTGCGGCCGGCGCGGCCGGCGTTCTTCCACTCGTCGAGCAGCGAGCGGTACGCGGGGATCCCGTCGACGCCCTTGGGCGCGAGCGCCTTGGCCTGGTCGACGAGCGCCTGCTTGCGCGCGCGGACGTCCTTGTGGGATGCGTCGAGGTCGGCGAAGAAGCGGCGGCGGGCGCCCTCGAGCGTGGCACGCGCGTCGCGGAAGCGCTTCCAGAGGCTGTCGGCCTGGCCCTTCGACAGGCGCGGGCCGTCCTTCTGGAGCCGCTGCCAGTCGGCGAACAGCGTGTCGACGCGCTGCATCGTCTGCTTCCACTGCACGTTCTCGAGGTCGGCGGCGGCGAGCTGCTCGATCGCCTCGACGACGCGGGTGCGCTCGGCGACCGCCTCGTCGAGCTCCGCCTTGCTCGCGGCCTGCTGCTTCGCCTCGAGCTCGCCGAGCTCGCCGCGCAGCGCGTCAAGCCGGGTGAGCAGCGACGGGATGTCGCCGACGGCGCTCGCCTCCCGCACGGTCGCGTGGAGGTGAGAGGCGGCCTTCGCGACGTCGCGCGCGCTCGCGCCGCCGCGGATGCGCTGCTCGAGCAGCCGCACCTGCCCCTCGAGGTCGGCGAACTTGCGCTCGAAGTACGCGAGCGCCTCGGTGGCCTCGACGTCGGGGAACTGGCCGACCACGCGCCAGCGCTCGCCCTCCTTGACGGCGACGGTGCCGGTCGCGTCGACGCGGCCCAGGCCGCGCTCGATGACGGTCTCGCCCATCTCCGGCTCTGCCGCTGCTGCCGGCTCCGCGTCGGGATCGGTCGGCTCCTCGGCCGGCTCAGCGGCCGGCTCAGCGGTCGTCTCGGCGGCGGGCTGCTCGGCCGGCTCGACGGGGGCCTCGTCGGCGCTGAGCTCGGCGAGGGCCTGCTCTGCGGGGATGCCGGTCGCGGCGTCGGCCGCGGCGGTCATCTCGGCTGCGGAGAGCTGAGCGTCGGCAGCCGGGACGTCGCCCTCTGCATCAGGAGCAGCGGCGTCCTGCGCCGCGGTGTCCGGCGCAGCGGGAGCAGCCTCGGCGGCGGGCTGCTCGGTGGTCGTCTCCTCCGGGGCGGCGGTCTCCTCCGCCGGGGCGGAGTCGGTGGGCTGGATGGGCTCGGGCATGACGGAGTCTCTCGTACGAGGGAACGGGCAGGTGAAGCCTAGCGCGGTGGAGCTCAGGCAGAGGCCCTTTCGGGCCGCTGCGCGACCCCAGCGCCGGGACCCGTCCCGGGTCCCGGTCCCGGTGGAGCTCAGGCAGAGGCCCTCTCGGGCCGCTGCCTACTGCAGCACGAAGTCGTCGATCGCGACGGGCTCGGCGGGCGGGCCGTCCGGCACGCCGCCCTCGGTGCCGAGCGAGATGACGTCGGTGCGCAGCTCGTCGAGGCCCGACGTCACGCGGCCGATCACGCTGTAGCCGCCCGCGCTGTCGGACGGGATCGTGGTGTCGCCGTAGACGATGAAGAACTGGTGGCCGTTCGAGTCGGCGTTGCCGCCCTGGCGTGCCATCGCGATCGTGCCCTCGGGGTAGACGTCGTCGGCCGGTGCGTTCTCGACGGGTCCGTACATGTAGGACGGATCGCCGCCGCCCTGGCCGTCGGCCGAGCCGCACTGCAGCACGCTGAAGCCGTCGCTGGTCGTGAGGCGGTGGCACGTCTTGCCGTCGTAGTAGTCGCGCTGCGTGTCGGCGAGCACCGCGGAGACGGCCTGCGGCGCCGCGGCGCCGTCGAGCTCGACGGCGAGCTCGATGCCGTTGATGGTGAGCGCGCCCGTCCAGGTGCGGCCCTCGGCGAGCGTCGGGTCGGGCACGAGCGAGTCGGCGGCCGGGGTCCCGCTCGGGGCCACGGTCTCGTTCGGCGCCGAGGTCTCGCTCGCCGCGGGTGCGGACGGCTGCACCGTGGAGAGCAGCGCCGTGCCGCCGGCCAGGACGACGAGCGCGAGCCCCGCGCCGATGATGGAGTCGCGCCGCTGCCGCCGCTTGCGGCGCTGGTGCAGCGCCTGCCGCGCGCGATAGTCGCGCACGCGGCGCTCCTGCTCCTGCTTCGTGACCACGGGCTCTCCTCCGGACGGCTGCCGCGCGCCCGCGCGGCCGCGGATCAGGCTACCTCGTCGGGCGCGAGGCCCGGCCGCGGCGCGTGGGCGGCCACGCCTAGCATGGAGGCATGGCCAGAGGGACGACAGCGCCGCTCGCGGTGCGCATGCGCCCCACGAGCCTCGACGAGGTCGTCGGCCAGCGCCACCTGCTGGGACCGGGCTCGCCGCTGCGCAGGCTCGCCGCACCGTCCGACGGTGCGAGCGGCCAGAGCGTCATCCTGTGGGGGCCGCCCGGCACCGGCAAGACCACGCTCGCGCAGTCGATCGCCCACTCGTCGGACCGCCGGTTCGTCGAGCTGAGCGCCGTCACGGCCGGCGTCAAGGACGTGCGGCAGGTGATGGAGGAGGCGCTGAACGAGCGCGACCTCTTCGCGCGCTCGACGGTGCTGTTCCTCGACGAGATCCACCGATTCACGAAGGCGCAGCAGGACGCCCTGCTGCCGGGCGTCGAGCAGGGCTGGGTCACGCTGATCGCCGCGACCACCGAGAACCCGTCGTTCAGCGTCGTGAGCCCGCTGCTGTCGCGCTCCCTGCTGCTCACGCTGGAGCCGCTCGGCGACGACGACATCGCCGAGCTCATCGCGCGCGCGGTCGCCGATCCGCGCGGCTTCGACGGCTCGATCGAGGTCGAGCCGCAGGCGCTCGCCCAGCTCGTCCGCCTCTCGTCCGGCGACGCCCGACGCGCGCTCACGGCGCTCGAGGCCGCCGGCGAGCACGCGCTCGAGGCGGCCGGCGGAGCGGAGGGGCCCGCGCCTGTCACGGCGGACGCGGTCGCGAGCGCCGTCGATCGCGCGCTGCTGCGCTACGACCGGCAGGGCGACGAGCACTACGACGTCATCTCCGCCTTCATCAAGTCGGTGCGCGGATCCGATCCCGACGCGGCGCTCCACTACCTCGCCCGCATGATCGAGGCGGGCGAGGACCCGCGCTTCATCGCGCGGCGCGTCATCGTGCTCGCGAGCGAGGACATCGGCATGGCCGACCCGCAGGGGCTCGTGATCGCGACGGCCGCCGCCACCGCCGTGCAGATGATCGGCATGCCGGAGGGGCGCATCCCGCTCGCCGAGGCGGTCGTCTACCTCGCGACCGCGCCCAAGTCGAACCGCTCGTACCTCGGCATCGACCGCGCGATCGCCGACGTGCGCGCGGGCGACTTCGGGCGCGTGCCCAACCACCTGCGCGACGCGCACTACGCCGGCGCGAAGCGGCTGGGCCACGGCAAGGGCTACCGCTACGCGCACGACGCGCCCCACGGCGTCGCCACCCAGCAGCACCTGCCCGACCCGCTCGTGGGTCGCCGCTACTACGAGCCGGGGCAGCACGGCTTCGAGCGCGACATCGCGGCGCGGCTCGAGCGCATCCGCCGGATCCTGGCCGGCGACGCCTGATCTGGTAGCCTGGTCGCTGGTCCACAGGCCGGCATCGCCGCGCCGCCGGGCCCGCCCCCCTCCTTAGGTCCCGGCGCTGTGCCGGGACAGCCGCTCGCGCGGCAGCGAATCAGCGAAGGAAGTCATGTCCACGAAGTCCCGCACCCGGTCGAAGACGCGCCTCTCGCGCGCCCTCGGCATCGCACTGACCCCGAAGGCGGCGCGCTACCTCGAGAAGCGCCCCTACGGCCCCGGCCAGCACGGCCGCACCAAGCGCAAGGCAGACAGCGACTACGCCGTCCGCCTGCGCGAGAAGCAGCGCCTGCGCGCCCAGTACGGGATCCGCGAGGCGCAGATGCGCACCACCTTCAACGAGGCGCGCCGCCAGGCCGGCCTGACCGGTGAGAACCTGGTCGAGCTGCTCGAGATGCGCCTCGACGCGCTCGTCCTCCGCTCCGGCTTCGCCCGCACGATGTCGCAGGCACGTCAGATGGTCGTGCACCGCCACATCATGGTCGACGGCCAGCGCGTCGACCGCCCGTCCTTCCGCGTGAAGCCGGGCCAGACCATCCACGTGCACGAGCGCTCGGCCGGCATGGAGCCGTTCCAGGTGGCAGCAGCCGGCGGCCACGCCGGCGTCCTGCCCCCGGTCCCGCCGTACCTCGACGTGCAGCTCGACCGCCTCCAGGCGCGCCTCGTGCGCCGCCCGAAGCGGGCAGAGGTGCCCGTCGTCGCCGAGGTCCAGCTCGTCGTCGAGTACTACGCCGCGCGCTGATCCGCGCAGCGAACGCAGAGGGGTCGCCGGAAGGCGGCCCCTCTCGTCGTTAGACTGTCGAAGCCCCGCGCCGACCGGCCCGGGGGAGAGCGTGACACGAGGGGGACCCGCTGTGAAGAAGCTCCTGTTCCTGGCCATCGGCGTCGTCATCGGCGTCTTCGCCGCCCGCCGCATCGAGGAGACCGAGAAGGGCAAGGCGATCCTCGACAGCGTCGACGCGCGCAGCCGCGAGTTCACCGACGCCGTCAAGGACGGCTACCAGGCTCGCGACCGCGAGCTGCGAGGCGAGTGACGGCAGTCGATCGGAGCCCGGGCGCGATGCGCCCGGGCTCGCCGTGCCACCGGCCGTGACCCGACCCTCACGCCCCCATCCGTCAGGCCCACAGCGGGCTGGAGAGACCTGACCCACATGCAGACCGCAGACATCCACAGCCGCTTCCTGAGCTACTTCGAGCGCCGCGACCACCAGATCGTGCCGTCCGCCTCGCTCGTGAGCGACGACCCGGCGATCATGTTCACGATCGCCGGCATGGTGCCGTTCATCCCCTACCTCTCCGGCCGGGTGCCGGCGCCGTGGCCGCGCGCCGCGGACGTGCAGAAGTGCATCCGCACGAACGACATCGAGGAGGTCGGGCGCACCCCGCGCCACGGCACGTTCTTCCAGATGGCGGGCAACTGGTCGTTCGGCGACTACTTCAAGCGCGAGGCCATCGGCTACGCGTGGGAGCTGCTGACCGGCTCCGAGTCCGACGGGCACTACGGCTTCGACCCGCAGCGGCTCTGGGTGACCGTGTTCGAGACCGACGACGAGGCCGAGCGGCTCTGGCTCGAGACCACCGACATCCCCGCCTCGCGCATCCAGCGCCTCGGGCTCGAGGACAACTACTGGATGACCGGGCAGCCCGGCCCCGCCGGCCCCGACTCCGAGATCTTCTACGACCTCGGTCCCGAGCACGGCCCCGAGGGCGGTCCGGCGACCGGCAGCGACCGCTACGTGGAGATCTGGAACCTCGTCTTCATGCAGGACGAGATCGCCGACGTGCGCTCGAAGACCGAGTTCACGATCGTCCGCGAGCTGCCGAGCAAGAACATCGACACCGGCATGGGGCTCGAGCGCATCGCCTTCCTCAAGCAGGGCGTGCAGAACATGTACGAGATCGACCAGGTGCGGCCGGTGCTCGACCTCGCGAGCGAGCTCTCCGGCCGCCGCTACGGCGCCAGCCACGAGGACGACGTGCGCATGCGCGTCATCGCCGACCACATCCGCTCGTCCCTCATGCTCATGGGCGACGGCGTCACTCCCGGCAACGACGGCCGCGGCTACATCCTGCGCCGGCTCATGCGCCGCGCCATCCGCTCCATGCGGCTGCTGGGCGTGCAGGACCCGACCTTCCCGACCCTGTTCGGCGCGAGCCGCGACGCGATGGTCACCGCCTACCCGGAGCTCGCGCAGGCCTACCCGCGCATCGAGCGGCTGGCCGTGGCCGAGGAGGAGACGTTCCGGTCGACGCTCGAGTCCGGCTCGACCGTGCTCGACCTCGCGATCGCCGACGTGCGCCGCGACTCCGGCAACGTCGTCCCGGGGAGGACGGCGTTCCTGCTGCACGACACCTACGGCTTCCCGATCGACCTCACGATGGAGATCGCGGAGGAGGCCGGTCTGCAGGTCGACCGCCCCACGTTCGA
Organism: Agrococcus sp.; assembly: GCA_041645515.1. Taxonomy (GTDB): domain Bacteria; phylum Actinomycetota; class Actinomycetes; order Actinomycetales; family Microbacteriaceae; genus Agrococcus. The sequence continues at coordinate 1,121 of JBAZPY010000037.1, read as the reverse complement.
GACGCTCATGAGCGAGCAGCGCACGCGTGCGAAGGCCGACGCGAAGTCGCGCCGCAAGCAGCTCGCCGACCTGTCGGTCTACAGCGACCTGCGGGCGAAGGGTGAGACCGCGTTCCTCGGCTACGACGAGCTCGAGGCCGACGGCGAGGTCATCGGCATCATCGCCGACGGTGCGCAGGTCGCCGCGGCGGGCACCGGGCAGGAGGTGGAGGTCGTGCTGACCGCCACCGCGCTCTACGCCGAGTCGGGCGGCCAGGACAGCGACCAGGGCCGCCTGATCGGCGCGGGCTTCGAGGCCGACGTGCTCGACGTGCAGCGGCCCATCGCGGGCCTCGTGAGCCACACCGTGCGCATCACCTCCGGCGAGATGGCGGTCGGCGACGTCGCGCACGCGGTCGTCGACCCGCTCTACCGCCGCGCCGCGAACCAGGCGCACTCGGCGACGCACGTGGTGCACGCGGCGCTTCGGCAGCTGCTCGGCCCGGACGCGCACCAGTCCGGCTCGTACAACAAGGCGGGCTACATGCGGCTCGACTTCTCGTGGTCGAGCGCCCTCTCCAACGACATGCGGCAGGAGCTCGAGGGGATCGCCAACACGGCCATCCGCGACGACCTGCCGGTCGAGACGCGCGTCATGCCGCTCGACGAGGCGAAGTCGCTCGGCGCGATGGCGCTGTTCGGCGAGAAGTACGGCGACTCCGTGCGCATGGTCGACATCGGCGGCCCGTGGTCGCGCGAGCTCTGCGGCGGCACCCACGTCGCCGCGTCGAGCCAGATCGGGCTCATCTCGATCACGAGCGAGGCGAGCGTCGGCTCCACGAGCCGTCGCGTCGAGGCCGCGGTCGGTCCGGATGCGTTCCGGCAGCTGGTCGCGGAGCGCTCGCTCGTGAGCGAGCTCACCTCGATGCTCAAGACGCCCAAGGAGCAGCTGCCCGGCCGCATCCAGGAGCTCGTCGCGTCGCTCAAGACGGCCGAGAAGCGCATCGCCGAGTTCGAGTCGCAGCAGCTGGCCGGCCGCGTGCAGCCGATCGCCGACGGCGCTGAGCGCGTCGGCGGCGTCCGCTTCGCCGCCGTCGACCTCGGCGCGGTCTCGTCAGCCGACGACCTGCGGTCGCACGCCG
>JBAZPY010000036.1:0-9012 GCA_041645515.1 Agrococcus sp. | reverse complement strand
TGCCGGACGCCCACCTCGGTCGCGGCGCGACCGTCGGCTCGGTCATCCCCACGCTCGGCGCCATCATGCCCGCCGCCGTCGGCGTCGACATCGGCTGCGGCATGATCGCCGTGCGCACGCAGCTGCAGCGCGCCGACCTGGTCGGTGGCCAGCACGGCGACCGCGAGCTGGCCCCGCTGCGGCAGCAGATCGAGCGCAGCATCCCGCTCTCGGCGGGCCACGACAACCGCTCGGTGCGCCCCACGGCGGAGCCGCGCGTCGCCGAGCTCGAGCAGCTCGCGGAGCGCGCCGGCTTCGACCCGGCGAGCTACGCCAAGCACTGGCGGCTGCAGCTCGGCTCGCTCGGCAGCGGCAACCACTTCATCGAGATCTCGGTCGACGAGACGGATGCGGTGTGGATGTTCCTGCACTCCGGCTCCCGTGGCGTCGGCAACAAGATCGCGCAGCGCCACATCGCCGTGGCGCAGCGGTTCGCGAAGCAGTCGTGGATCGAGCTGCCCGACCCCGACCTGGCCTACCTGATCCAGGGCACCGAGGAGTTCGACCGCTACATCGCCGAGCTGCGCTGGGCGCAGCGGTTCGCGCTGCTCAACCGCGAGGAGATGATGGACCGCGTCACCGACCAGCTCAGCCGCTTCGTAAGCGTGGACATCGACGAGCTCGAGCGCATCAACTGCCACCACAACTTCACGGAGTCGGAGACGCACTTCGGGAAGCGCGTGTGGGTGTCGCGCAAGGGCGCGATCCAGGCGGACGCAGGGCGGGCAGGGCTCATCCCCGGCTCGATGGGCACCGCGTCGTACGTCGTCGAGGGGCTCGGCAACCCGCTGTCCCTGAACTCGGCGCCGCACGGCGCGGGCCGCAGGCTCTCGCGGAACGCCGCCCGGCGCGCGTTCTCGCGCGACGAGCTGCGCGAGGCGATGGCGGGCATCGAGTACCGCGACACCGACGCGTTCATCGACGAGATCCCGCAGGCGTACAAGCCGATCGACCGGGTCATGGCCGACGCGGCCGACCTGGTGCGCATCCGGCACACGCTGCGCCAGCTCGTGAACGTGAAGGGCGACTGAGCGGGCCGCGAGGCGGCCGAACGGCCGGGAGGTGTTCGCATGAGCACCTCCCGGCCGCGGTGAGACCCTCGCGTCCCGTCTCAGCCGGTCCTGCGCCGTCGGCGCTCAGGAGTCGACGACGACCGAGTGGACCTCGAGGCGATCGATCCCGGCGAAGTCGGCGGGGTTGCAGGTGAACAAGGGCATCGTGTTCGCGATCGCCGTCGCCGCGATCAGGGCGTCGTAGGCTCGTGCGGCCGGCTTGCGTCCCGCGGCGCGGAGCGAGGCGGCGACGACGCCGAACGCTCTCGCGGCGGCGGCGTCGAACGCGATCACCTCGAAGTCCGCTTCGGCCTGCTGCAGATGGGCTTGCCGTGCGGCGCGCTCCGGCTCCGACGCGGCGACGTGCGGGCCGACCGAGAGCTCCGCCAACGTCACTGCGCTGATCACGCAGTCCTCAGGGAGCGAGGCAGGATCGGTCACCCGGCCGAGCAGGATCACGGTCGACGTGTCGAGCAGGCCTCGTGCGACGCTCACAGGGATGCGTCCAGAACCGCGTCGATGTCGCGACGGAGCGCCCCGGCGTCGATCGGGGGAAGCGCACGACGACGTGCGATCAGCTCCTTCGGCGCAGCGCTGCGGCGACGGAGCGGTGAGAGCTCGGCCACCGCTCTGCCGTCACGCGTCACGACGAACGACTCGCCACCGACGACACGATCGAGGACCTCGCCGCCCTTGTTGCGCAGGTCGCGCACCGTCACCGTGCTCATGAACCGAGTGTATCACCGGTGATACAGCCCCGACAGATGGAGCCTTGAGCGATGAAGGGCGACCTGGAACCGCCCGCGCGCCGGGTATATTTGACCCCAGTGCAAGTATTCGTTCGGTGCAGAGGCAAGCGGCACCGCGACCACCCCACGACCGGCTCACGCCCAACCCGAGAGAAGGAACCCATGCGAGCGACATCGACCCGCAGCCTTGCCACCGTCATGGCAGCCGCGATCATCCTCACCGGATGCACCGCTCAGCCTGCGCCCGGCGCCGAGGGCAGCAGCGGCGCGGCAGCGGAGACGGTGACGCTCGAGGTCGCCGCCGTCACCTCACCGATGACCGATGTCGTGCGGGCCGCGGCCGACGCGATCGAGGAGGGCTACGAGATCGAGCTCGTCGAGGTCTCGGACTACGTGACAGCGAACACGATCCTCAATGCGGGCGACATCGACGCGAACTTCTCGCAGCACCTGCCGTACATGGAGTCGTTCAACGCCGCGAACGACGGCACGCTCGTCGGCGTGCAGCCGGTCTACAACTTCGTGATCGCGTTCTACTCGAAGACGCTGGATGACATCGGCGACCTCCCGTCCGGGGCGACCGTGGCGATTCCCGATGACTCCTCGAACGCCGGCCGCGCGCTCAACCTGCTCGCGAACGAGGGCATCATCGCGCTGGACCCGGCCGCGGACCCGTACGCGTCGACCGTGGACGACATCACGGAGAACCCGAAGGATCTCGTCTTCCTCCAGGTGCCGATCATCTCGCTCAACGCCGCCTACGAGGAGGCCGATCTGGTCTTCCAGTGGCCGTCGCACATCGCCGCGCTCGGGCTCAACCCGCAGGACGACGGGCTGATCACCGAGCTCGACGACACCTTCGCCCTCCACCTGGTCGTGCGCGAGGAGGATGCGGACGCGGAGGCGACCGCTGCGCTCGCCGCCGCCTTCGCGAGCGACGAGGTGCGCGAGGTCATCGAGTCGAACCCCACCATCGAGGTCGCGTTCTGATGCCTCTCAGGGTCTAGCAGACGCCTCTCGACCAGGGCGCGCCCGCAACAGTGGCGCGGTCGGGCCCTCCGCCCCGCTCGCGCGCAACGCAAGCCCGCCGCCGGGATCCCGCGGCAGGTGCGCGAGCTCGGGCGCGATCGCCGCAGCAGGCGGGCGGAGGGCTTGCGTCGTGCGGAGGGGGCGCACGCTGTGGGCCCGGTGGGACTCGAACCCACGACCAGCGGATTAAAAGTCCGACGCTCTACCGACTGAGCTACAGGCCCGCGGTTCCAGGGTAGCCGCGGCGCACGGCGCGCCGACGCAGCCTCGGGGGTCGGCCTCTCGGATGATTCGGGCGATCCTCCCTACCGTCGCGGGCCGGGAGGGTCCAGAGTGATCCTCGGGAACCGCGCGATCCAGCGCCGCGCGCCCCGCGCATCCGCACCCGCCAGGAAGCCGCATGACGTCTCAGACCCCCGCTCGCACGCCGACGAAGCCCGAGACCCCCGGCGCGCCGGCGGCCGGGCACCTCGAGCACCAGCGCATCCTCAGCACCACCGACCCGGTGACCGGGCTCACCGCCGCCGAGGTCGCCGAGCGCGTCGCCGATGGCCGCGCCAACCGGCTCGCGAACGCCTCGAGCCGCACCCTGCTGTCGATCCTGCGCGTCAACCTCTTCACCCTCTTCAACCTCGTGATCGCGGTGTGCACGGTCGTGCTGCTCGCACTCGGCCGCTGGCAGGACGCGCTGTTCTCGTTCGCCGCGATCTCGAACGTGATCATCGGGGTCGTGCAGGAGCACAGCGCCAAGCGCAAGCTCGACAGCCTCGCGCTGCTGCACGTGCAGCGCTCGACGGTCGTCCGCGACGGCGAGCGCCTCGACGTCGCCATGGAGGAGCTCGTGCAGGACGACATCCTGCTGCTCCGCCGCGGCGACCAGGTGCCCGCCGACGGCGTCATCGTCGCGACCGAGGGCGTCGACCTCGACGAGTCGCTGCTGACGGGGGAGTCCGAGGCGCAGCTCAAGCACGTCGGCGACGGCGTGCTCTCCGGCTCCGCCGTCTCGGCCGGCTCGGCATCGGTGCAGCTCACGAGCGTCGGCGGCGACTCCTTCGCCGCCCGCCTCACCGCCGAGGCCCGCCGCTTCTCGCTCGTGCACTCCGAGCTGCGCGCCGCGCTCAACCGGGTCGTGAAGTGGATCTCGATCGCCCTCGTCCCGCTCATCGCGATCGTCCTCAACGGCCAGATGCAGGCGCGCGGCGGCTGGGCCGCCGCGATCGCGAGCGGTGAGTGGCAGGACGCGGTCGTGCTCTCGACCGCCGCGATCTCGGCCTCGGTGCCGCAGGGGCTCATCCTCATGACGTCGATCGCCTTCGCCGTCGCGGCGGTCAAGCTCGCCCGCAGCCAGGTGCTCGTGCAGGAGCTCGCCGCCGTCGAGGGGCTCGCGCGCGTCGACGTGATCTGCCTCGACAAGACCGGCACGCTGACCGAGGGCGACGTCGAGCTGCTCGATGTCACGCCGGTCGACGGCGGCGAATGCGCCCAGCCGGTGACGGCGGATGCGCTGCACGGTGTGCGCGCGCGGCCCGGCGCGGCGGCGTGGCCGTCGGCGCTCGCCTGGTTCGGGCACGACGAGGACGCCAACCCCACCGCGCGGGCGATCAAGCCGGTGCTCGCGGCGCCGCCCGACGTGCCCAGCTGCGTCATCGGCTTCTCCTCCGCCCGCCGGATGAGCGCCGTCGCGTTCGCCGATGGCCCGGCGCGCGGCACGTGGGTGCTCGGCGCCCCCGAGTCGGTGCTCAGCGACGAGGCGGAGCGCGGGCCCGTCGCGCAGCGCGCGCTCGAGATCGCCGCGGCCGGCCGCCGCGCCCTCGTGCTCGCGCACGCTGCGCATCCGATCGACCACGCGCAGGCGGAGCGGCACGAGCTGCCGCCGCTCACGCCGGTCGCCGTGCTCGCGTTCGGCGAGCATGTGCGCGACGACGCGGCGGCGACGCTCGAGTACTTCCGCGCGCAGGGCGTCGAGGTGCGGGTGCTCTCCGGCGACCATCCGCGCACGGTCGGCGCGGTCGCGCGGCAGGTGGGCATGCCGCTGGACGGCGACGCCTACGACGCCCGCCACCTCCCGACCGACATCGAGGCGCTCGAGGGCGTGCTCGCCGAGCACCACGTGCTCGCGCGCGTCACGCCGGGGCAGAAGCGGGGCATCGTCGAGGCGCTGCAGGCGATGGGCCGCACGGTCGCGATGACGGGCGACGGCGTCAACGACGCGCTCGCGCTCAAGACCGCCGACCTCGGCATCGCGATGGGGGAGGGCGCGCCGGCGACCAAGGCGGTCGCGCGGCTCGTGCTGCTCGACGGACGCTTCTCGCACCTGCCGCAGGTGGTGGCGGAGGGCCGCCAGGTGATCGCGAACATCGAGCGCGTCTCGCGCATCTTCCTGACGAAGACGACCTACGCGTTCACGCTCGCGCTGCTGTTCGGGGCGCTGCTGGTGCAGTACCCGTTCCTGCCGCGCCAGTTGTCCGCGACCGACGGGCTGACGATCGGCATCCCCGCGTTCTTCCTCGCGCTCATGCCCGCCGCCACCCGGTACGTGCCGGGGTTCCTCGGCCGCAGCCTGCGCTTCACGATCCCCTCCGGCGTCACGGTGGCGCTCGCGGTGCTCGCGATCACCCTGATCGGGCGCGGGGCGGATGCCGACGAGCGGCAGGTGCAGACCGCCGCGGTGTTCACGCTGACGGTCTGCGGCCTCTGGGTGCTCGGCATCGCGTGCCGGCCGTTCACGCCGACGCGCGTCGCGCTCGTCGCGCTCATGGTGGCAGCGCTCGGCGTCGCGGTGCTCGTGCCGCTCGTGCGCGACTTCTTCCAGTTCCAGCTGCCGGACGGGCCGCTGCTGCTCGCCGCGGTGGGCATCGGCCTGGTCGGCAGCGCCCTCATCGAGCTGTGGCATCGGCTCGCGCCGAAGCTGCCGAGGGCGTCCGTCGCCGACGCCTGAGCGGGGCGGCCGAGGCGCCAAGCCGCCTCACCGCCGTGCGGATGGCGTTCCACGTCTACGTCGTCGACGACGCCACCGGCGACGAGCACGGCCTGAGCACGGCGAGCTCGTTCGACGCCGAGGACGACCTGTTCGCGGCGGGTCGGAGCCCGTCGTTCACCGACGGCGTCGGCATCTTCCCCGTGCCCGCCTCGATCGGCATCGACCACGTGCGCGTCACGACCGACCAGGGCGGCGTCTGGGACTTCACGCGCTGACCCTGCCCGCGCGGCGGCGCCGAGCATCCGGGACAATGGTCGGGATGGCTGAGCACTTCAAGCGCCCCACCCGCTTCTCGAACGACTGGTTCGCGCGCGTGGAGGGGGACGTCGACCCCGCCGTGCGCCTGCAGCTCGCGAGCGAGACGGCGCAGGCGCTGCTGGCGCGCGTGCGCACCGGCGCCGACCCCGAGGTGGTCGAGCGCATCGTGCGGGTCGCGCGCGATGACGGCATCGACACGGTCGCCGAGCTGTGGTCGCACGCCCGCCCGCACTCGCTGCCCGGCGCGCTGTGGCGCGTCAACCTGCTGCACGCGCTCGTGACGCAGCGGGCGGTCGAGTCCGCGCTGCTCTACCAGCAGGGAGCGGATGCGCTGCCGACGGCCGCCCCCGTCGTGGCGGGCGTCGCGGCGCCCGCCACCCCCGAGGAGCTGCGGGCGCTGTCCGAGACGATCCTGCGCGGCGTCTTCTCGGGCGACTTCGCGCTCGCGCTCGAGCGCGCGGCCGCCTTCGCGACGGTGACGGCCGCCGGCGCGGTCGAGGCGGCCCACGTCGACGAGGCGACCCATCCCGAGCGCGCGAGCGAGCGCACGCGGCTCGCGGCCTCCCTCACCGACATCGCCGGCGACCTGCGGGTGTGCGCGAGGATGTGGCGTTCGGAGAGCCTGGTCTGACCGTCGCCGGAGCGCGGACCACCGTACGCCGCCGCATTAGGGTGAGCTTGCCGACTGCGCACCGAGTCGGCTCGGAGAAGGAGCTCGACATGGCACGCCGCCCCCTCGCCGCCGCGCTCGTGCTCGGCGCGAGCGCGCTCGTCCTCACCGGCTGCATCCCGCTGCCGCCCGCGCTGCCGACGGCACCGACGGCGGCGCCCGCGGGTGCGGCCGGGTCCTCCACCTACACGGTCGACGACGGGCTCGGCGACGTCTGGTCGTTCCGGGTCACGGGGCTGGTGGACGACCCGCCGCTGCTGTCGGGCGAGCCGGAGCCCGGCACCCGCTTCGTCGCCATCGTCATCGACGGCGAGCACCTCGAGGGCACGTTCGCCTTCAAGGACTGCTTCGACATGTTCATCCAGGGCACCGACGGCGAGCTCTACGACTTCGCCGACACCTACGCGACGGTGACGGCGGAGAACGACATCTACCAGGCCGACGACACCTCGTTCACGGGAGCGCACGCCCTCGTGCAGCTGCCCGAAGACGTCGACCCCGACCTGGTCGTCTTCCGCTCGCACTACGGCTACCCCGAGGTCGCCGACACGGTCATCGACGTGGAGTGACGCGCGCACCCGTGCCGGTCGAGGCGCCCGGGGGAGACCCCGGGCGCCTCGCGCATTCCCGGGCGCTCAGCGCGTTCGCAGTGAGCGCATCCGAGTGCGTGTCGGGGAGCCGTTCGCTACCCTGGTGGAGCCGGGCCGCGTAACCCCGGGCTCCAATATTCGCCGCTGCGAGCGGCCTTCCGCCGAGAGGCGTTTCGCGGCCCGGCACTTGCATGCCCACCTCCCGCCCGACCCCGCGCATCTGTTCACCTCGCGTTCACCTGACGGGGGCATGGGCGTCATGCTGGCCCCGTACGGTGGATGCTGGCGCGCCGCCACGATCTTGCTGCGCTGTCAAGCCCGCCTCTGGAGGAATCGCTGTGAAGCCCATGAAGCTCGCTCGAGCCGCAGCCGCCGCAGTCGGTCTGCTCCTGCTCACCTCCTGCGCGGTGAACGAGCCCGACGCGAACTGGTTCGGTTCGGGCGACGACGACTTCGCGCTCAGCGGCGACCTCGCCGGGGCGGGCTCCTCGGCGATGAGCGCGGCGCAGGAGGCATGGATCACCGGCTATCAGGGCGAGTTCCCGGGCGTCAACGTCACCTACGACCCGTCAGGGTCGGGCGCGGGCCGGGAGCAGTTCATCGCGGGCGGCGTCGGCTACGGAGGGTCGGACGCTTTCCTCAAGGACGAGGAGCTCGCGGGCGAGTTCGGCGCGTGCGAGGCCGGCACCCTTCCGGTGGACCTGCCGGTCTACGTGTCCCCGATCGCGGTGATCTTCAACGTCGCCGGCGTGGAGTCGCTGAACATGGACGCAGCCACGATCGCCGGCATCTTCTCCGACCGGATCACGAACTGGAGCGACCCGGCCATCGCCGAGCAGAACCCCGGTGTCGCGCTCCCGGACGCTCGCATCACGGCCGTCCACCGCTCCGACGACTCCGGCACGACGGAGAACTTCACGGAGTACCTCGCCGCGACGGCTCCTGAAGTCTGGGACGAGGGCGTGTTCGAGACGTGGGCCTACGGCGGCGAGGGAGCACAGGGCAACTCCGGGGTCGTCGACGCGGTCACCAACGGCACGAACACGATCGGCTACGCCGATGCGTCACGCGCCGGTGACCTCGGCACGGTCGCCCTGCAGGTCGGCGAGGCATACGTGCCGTTCTCCGCTGAGTCGGCCGCGGCCGCGGTCGACGCCTCTCCGCGAGTCGAGGGCAGGCACGAGGGCGACATCGCGGTCGAGCTCGACCGCACCACGACCGAGGCGGGGGTCTACCCCCTGGTGCTGATCTCGTACATGATCGCCTGCACCGACTACCGTGACGACGCGACGGCGGAGCTGGTCCGGTCGTACCTCACCTACGTCGTCTCGGCGGTGGGGCAGGAGGTGGCTGCCGCGAACGCGGGGAGCTCCCCGATCTCCGACGCCCTCCGTCGGGAGATCATGACGGTCGTCGACACCATCGAGTAGCCCTGACCTGCCAGGCTCGTCCGCGCCGTCGGTTCGGAGCATGGCATACCATCGCCCCGGCCGGGCTCCATCCCGGCCAGACCCGACTGCTGGAGCCCCATGACCATCGCAGCACCGCCTCAGACGAGGACGGCCGCACCGAACCGGCCCGCCGACATCGTCTTCAAGGCGGTCTCGACCACCGCGGGCGTGCTCATCCTCGTCGCCCTCGCTGG
>JBAZPY010000035.1:0-9012 GCA_041645515.1 Agrococcus sp. | reverse complement strand
CGGCGGGGGAGGCCTCCGCCTCGAACCGCGCGCGCTCGGCCGGGCTGAGCGCGTCGAGCGCGTACGCCGCGGCGAGGTCGTCGATCGACCGCTGGTCGTCGCTCATGCCGTCACCCCCAGGATGCCGCGCAGCCGGACCATGCCGTCGCGCAGGCGTGTCTTGACCGTGCCGAGCGGCGCCCCCACGCGCTCGGCGATCTCGGTCTGCGTGAGCCCGTCGAAGTAGGCGAGCTCGATCGCCTCGCGCTGCGGGTCGCTCAGCTCGCGGAGCGCCCTGCGGGCACGCGCCGACTCGAGCGCCACCTCGGCGTGCTCGGCGACCGTGTCGACCGGCACGGGCGTGTCGCGCACACCGATGCGCGCGTCGCGGTCGCGCTGCGACTGCGAGGCGCGCACGCGGTCGACCGCGCGGGCGTGCGCGATCTGCAGCAGCCAGCTGATGGCGGCACCGCGATCCGGGTCGAACCGCTTCGCCTGCCGCCACGCCTCGAGGTAGACCTCCTGCGCGACCTCCTCGGCCTGCGCTCGGTCGACGAGGATGCGCAGCACGAGCCCGAAGACGCGCGACGACGTCGCGTCGTACAGCTCGGCGAACGCCCGCTGATCGCCCTCGGCGGCGAGCACCAGGCACTGCTCGAGCGTCGTCTCCACGAGCCTGAGTATTGCAGGCGGAGCGACGAGGGTCAGCGCGGTCATGCCGGTGGTTCGTCGCCGGCGAACGCCTGGATTGGAGCGCGCCCCCGGACGGCCGGTAGACTCGGACGATGGTCCGCCCTCTCGCGGCGGATCCGGCGTGCCCAAGCGCGTCGCGGGCAGAGCGTCCCGCCCACCGACGAACCCAGGAGACCACCTCGTGAAGACCACGGTCGAGAAGATCGAGAACACGCGCACGAAGCTCACCATCGCGGTGCAGCCGGAGGAGCTGCGGCCCGCGATCGACCAGGCGTACAAGACCGTCGCCGAGCAGATCAGCGTTCCCGGCTTCCGCAAGGGCAAGGTCCCCTCGGCGATCATCGATCAGCGCGTCGGCCGCGAGGACATCCTGAACCAGGCCGTCTCAGAGTCGATCGACGAGTTCTACCGCCAGGGCGTCGCCGAGGCCGGCATCCGCCCCATGGGCCGCCCGCAGGCCGATGTCACGTCGTGGCCCGAGGTCAAGGACTTCTCGGGCGACCTGGTGCTCGAGATCGAGGTCGACGTCCGCCCCGAGTTCGACCTGCCGACCGTCGAGGGCCGCACCATCACGGTCGACGCGATCGAGGTCGGCGACGAGGCCGTCGCCAAGGAGCTCGACGAGCTGCGCGGCCGCTTCGGCACCCTCGTCACGGTCGACCGCCCGGCCGCCAAGGGCGACTTCGTGCAGCTCGACCTGACCGCATCCATCGACGGCGACGTCGTCGACACCGCGAGCGGCATCTCATACGAGGTCGGCTCCGGCGAGCTGATCGACGGCATCGACGAGGCGGTCGAGTCCCTCACCGCGGGTGAGGAGACCACCTTCACGTCGACGCTCGTCGGCGGCGACCACGCCGGCAAGGACGCAGAGGTCAAGGTCGTCGTCGAGGCCGTCAAGGAGCGCGAGCTGCCCGAGGCCGACGACGACTTCGCGCAGATGGCGAGCCAGTTCGACACCATCGACGAGCTGCGCGAGGACCTCAAGGCGCAGGCCGGCCGCAGCGGCCGGCTCGCCCAGGCGGAGCAGGCGCGCCAGCGCCTCCAGGACGAGCTCGTCGAGGCCGTCGAGATCGAGGTCCCGACCGCCGTCGTCGAGGACGAGGTCGTCCGCCACCTCGAGGCGGAGAACCGCGCCGAGGACGCCGAGCACGGCGAGGAGGTCCGCCAGGAGACCCGCAAGGTGCTCAAGCAGCAGATGCTCTTCGACCGCTTCGCGGAGGAGGAGAACCTGCAGGTCACGCAGCAGGAGCTGACGCAGATCATCGTGCAGCAGGCCGCGCAGTACGGCATGGCGCCGCAGGAGCTCGTCACGGCGCTCGAGTCGAACGGCCAGCTGCCCGTGCTGCTCGGCGACATCCTGCGCGGCAAGACGCTCTCGGTGCTGCTCGGCCGCGTCACGGTCGTCGACGACAAGGGCGAGACCGTCGACCTGTCCGACTTCCTGCCGTCCACCGAGGTGGACGAGGACGACGTCGAGGGCGCCATCCGCGAGGCCGAGGCGAAGCTCGCGGCACAGCACACCGAGGACTGATGCTCGAGCGGAGGGCCGGGCCGTGCGCCCGGCCCTTCCGCATGCCTCCGCCTGCGGCGAACACGGCAGATCGCGCCGCGTCCGCCGCCTAGGGTTGAGACGAATCGAGAGAAGGAGTCACCCGTGGCTGAACCCGTCTTCGCGCCGTCGGTCTTCGACCGGCTGCTGCGCGATCGCATCATCTGGCTGGGCGAGGAGGTGCGCGACGACAACTCGAACGAGATCTGCGCCAAGATCCTGCTGCTCGCCGCCGAGGATCAGAACAAGGACATCTTCCTGTACATCAACTCGCCCGGCGGCTCGATCACGGCCGGCATGGCGATCTACGACACGATGCAGTTCGTGCCGAACGACATCGTCACCGTCGGCATCGGCATGGCCGCGTCGATGGGGCAGCTGCTGCTCACCGCCGGCGCCCCCGGCAAGCGCTACATCACGCCGAACGCGCGCGTGCTGCTGCACCAGCCGCACGGCGGCTTCGGCGGCACGTCGAGCGACATCCAGACGCAGGCGCAGCTCATCCTCGACATGAAGAAGCGCCTCGCCGAGATCACGGCTGAGCGCACCGGCAAGACGGTCGAGCAGATCAACGAGGACGGGGACCGCGACCGCTGGTTCTCGGCGCAGCAGGCGCTCGAGTACGGATTCGTCGACCACGTCCGCGAGTCGGCGGCCGACGTCACCGGTGGTGGCGGCACGGACCACGATCTGATCGACCCCAACCCCGCCAGCGAGAGCGGCACGGCAGGCCAGGAGGGCAACTGATGGAGACTCCCACGTTCCAGGCGGGCGGCAGCGCGCTGCAGATGCCCGGCTCGCGCTACATCCTCCCCAGCTTCGAGGAGCGCACCCCGTACGGCTTCAAGCGCCAGGATCCCTACGCGAAGCTCTTCGAGGACCGCATCATCTTCCTCGGCGTGCAGGTCGACGACGCATCCGCCGACGACATCATGGCGCAGCTGCTCGTGCTCGAGTCGCAGGACCCGGACCGCGACATCGTCATGTACATCAACTCGCCCGGCGGCTCGTTCACGGCCATGACGGCGATCTACGACACGATGCAGTACATCCGACCCGCGGTGCAGACCGTGTGCCTCGGCCAGGCGGCCTCGGCAGCGGCAGTGCTGCTCGCGGCAGGCGAGCCCGGCAAGCGCCTCGCGCTGCCGAACGCCCGCATCCTCATCCACCAGCCCGCCACGTCCGACGCCGGCCGCGGCCAGGCATCCGACATCGAGATCCAGGCGCGCGAGGTGCTCCGCATGCGCGAGTGGCTCGAGGAGACGCTGTCGAAGCACTCGAACCACGACGTGCCGAAGGTGTCGAAGGACATCGAGCGCGACACGTTCCTGTCGGCCGAGGAGGCGCTCGAGTACGGCCTCATCGACCAGGTGCTGACCAGCAGGAAGACGGCGCCGCAGCTCGTCGGCTGAGCCGCATCACGACGGAGGGCCGGCCCCCAGCGGGGCCGGCCCTTCGTCGTGCGCGGTGCGCGTCACGCCTCGTCGATGTGCTTCCGGCGCCGGTTGAGCCGGTACGCGACGAACGCGAGCACGGCGAGCCCGGCGAGCACGAAGACGCCCACCTGAGGAAGGGCTCCGAACGAGTCGGTGCCGGGATCGACGCCCGGGGCATCGGTCGACTCGGGCTCGCCCTGCTCGGAGCTCGCGGTGGCCGCCGGTGCCGCCGCGGCATCCGTCGGCTCGCTCTCGGTCGCGCCGGCGGTCTCCTCCTGATCGGCTTCGCCGCAGACGGGCGCGGTGGCCGATCCCGCGGCGCCGGCGGCGCCGTCGGAGGGCTCGAAGGTGAAGGCGACCTCGCCGGAGACCGGGTGGCCGTCGGAGGAGACGACCTGGTAGGCGAGGGTGTAGCGGCCCGCATCTCCGAGCGCGGCGTCGAGCGAGACGGTGTCTCCCTCGACGGACGCGCAGCCGTCGCCGTAGTTGAGGCCCGCGTCGTCGGTGAGCCGCAGCACGTCGGTGCGCTCGCCGCCCGGCACGTCGATGATCTCCTCGTCCATCGTCACGCTGAGCGTGCCCGGCTGCTCGGTCAGGGTGGATCCGTCGCCCGGTGTCGTGCCGGTGACGGATGCGTGGGTCGGCAGGAGCACGGTGACACCGACGGCGAGGATGGCTGCGATCATGCGACCAAGCATAGGAGGGGCGGATATCAGCGCCCACGGCGTGGTCGTCGCTCGTGTCAGCGGCGTGTTCTAGGCTCGGAGCACGGGCGCGGCCTGCGCCTACGACGATGTGGAGAAGCGACATGGCTCGACTCGGAGAGAGCGGCGACCTCCTGAAGTGCTCCTTCTGCGGCAAGAGCCAGAAGCAGGTGCAGCAGCTGATCGCGGGTCCCGCGGTGTACATCTGCGACGAGTGCGTCGAGCTGTGCAACGAGATCATCGAGGAGCGGATGGCCGAGGCTGGCGAGGCCACGGCGACCGAGGGCTTCACGCTGCCGAAGCCGCGCGAGATCTTCGCGTTCCTGGAGGAGTACGTCGTCGGTCAGCAGAGCGCCAAGCAGTCGCTCGCGGTCGCGGTCTACAACCACTACAAGCGGATCGCCGCGATGCAGCAGCTGGAGTCGGCTGACAAGGCGAACGACGGCGTCGAGATCCAGAAGTCGAACATCCTCATGGTCGGCCCGACGGGCTGCGGCAAGTCGTACCTCGCGGCGACGCTCGCCCGGCAGCTCAACGTGCCGTTCGCCGTCGCCGACGCCACCGCCCTCACCGAGGCCGGCTACGTGGGCGAGGACGTCGAGAACATCCTGCTGAAGCTCATCCAGGCGGCCGACTACGACGTCAAGCGCGCCGAGACCGGCATCGTCTTCATCGACGAGATCGACAAGGTCGCCCGCAAGGCCGAGAACCCGTCGATCACCCGCGACGTCTCCGGCGAGGGCGTGCAGCAGGCGCTGCTCAAGATCATCGAGGGCACGGTGGCGTCGGTGCCGCCGCAGGGCGGGCGCAAGCACCCGAACTCCGAGTTCATCCAGATCGACACGTCGAACGTGCTGTTCATCGTCGCCGGCGCGTTCGCGGGCCTCGAGGACATCATCGCGAACCGCTCCGGCAAGCGCGGCATCGGCTTCGGGGCGCCGGTCGCGTCGCTCAAGCCGAGCCTCGACGTGTTCCAGGACGTGCTGCCGGAGGACCTGCACAAGTTCGGCCTCATCCCGGAGTTCATCGGCCGCTTGCCGGTGATCGCGACGGTGTCGCCGCTCGACCAGTCGGCGCTCGTCGAGATCCTCACCGAGCCGAAGAACGCGCTCGTGAAGCAGTACCAGCGCATGTTCGACCTCGACGGGGTCAAGCTCGACTTCGAACCCGAGGCACTGCAGGCGATCGCCGACCTCGCCGTCGACCGCAAGACGGGCGCGCGCGGCCTCCGCTCGATCCTCGAGACGGTGCTCGCGCCCGTGATGTTCGAGGTGCCGTCGCGGCACGGCGTCGAGCGCGTGATCGTCACGAAGGAGTCCGTCACCGGCACGGAGTCGCCCGTGATCCTCACGGCAGACGACATCGAGGAGCTCTCGGCCTAGCCGCCGTGGGCGCCCCGCTCGGAGCGCTGGCGAGTCGCGCGCCGTCGAGTTGTGCGCGGCACTGAGGTAAGGCTAACCTTACCGCGTGACCACGGGACCCGACGCGCTGCGCGCGACCGACGTGAGCCTCGCCTACGGCAAGGAGCGCATCGTCCACGGCGCGTCCATCTCGCTCGTGCCCGGCTGCGTCACCGCCCTCGTCGGCCCCAACGGCAGCGGCAAGTCCACCCTGCTGCGGGGGCTCACCGCGCTGCATCGGCCGAGCGCCGGCAGCGTCGTCTTCGCCGACGGCGCCGACGCGTCGAGCCTCGGGGAGCGGGAGCTCGCGCGCCGCATCGCCATGCTGGCGCAGTCCCACCCCGACCCCTCCGGCGTGAGCGTGCGCGAGGTCGTCGCCTACGGCCGCTTCGCGCACCGCGGCCGCTTCCGGGCGGCCGACCCGCATGGCGACGATGCGATCGAGCGCGCCATGTCGGCGACGGGCGTCGCCGAGCTCTCGACGCACCCCGTCTCGCAGCTCTCCGGCGGCCAGCGCCAGCGGGTGTGGCTCGCGACCTGCCTCGCGCAGGAGACCGGCATCGTGCTGCTCGACGAGCCCACCACCTACCTCGACCTCCGCTACCAGCGCGAGATCCTCGAGATCGTCCGCGAGCTCGCCGACGCCGGCGTCGCCGTCGGCATCGTGCTGCACGACCTCGAGCAGGCTGCCGAGATCGCGGATCGCGTGGTGCTGCTCGTGCACGGCCGCATCGCGGCCGACGGGTCGCCGAGGGAGGTGCTCACCCCCGAGCGGCTGAGCGCCGCCTACGAGGTGCCCATCGACGTCGAGGCCGTCGCCGACGGCCTCCGCATCCGGCCCCGGCGCATCCGCCGCCAGCCGGCCGTGTCCCGCGCCGCGTGACGCGCTCCACCATCGGGCTCGCCGCCCGAGGAAGGACCCCCATGTCCAAGCGAACCCTGCTCGCCGGCGCCGCCGTGCTCTCCGCACTCGCGCTCGCAGCCTGCGGCACCACCGAGCCCGCCGGTGAGACCGCGGGCGCCGAGCCCGAGGGCTCCGCCGTCACGATCACCGACGCGCGCGGCGCCGAGGTCGAGATCCCGGCGGGCGTCACCGACGTCGTCGCGCTCGAGTGGGTCGCGGTCGAGCACCTGCAGACCGTCGGCGTGGTGCCGGTCGGCGTCGCGGATGCCGCGGGCTACGAGGAGTGGTCGGGCACCGGCGCGCCGCTCGAGGGCGAGCCGACGGACGTCGGCACGCGCGTCGAGCCGTCGATCGACGCGATCGCCGGGCTCGCCCCCGATCTCATCGTCGCCGTCGCCGGTCGTGACGACGCCGCCTACGCCGACCTCGAGGCGATCGCGCCCGTGCTCGTGCTGCAGGGCGCCGACGCGGCCGACCCGATCGGCACGATGTTCGAGGACCTCCGCATGGTCGGCGAGGCGACCGGCGCGCTCGACGCAGCAGAGACCGCCATCGCCGACTACGAGGCGCACATCGAGGAGGTCTCGGCCTCGGTCGCGGAGGCGGGGCTCGAGGGCACGCCGCTCGCGCACATGGACGGCTACGAGAACGCCGGCCAGGTCGAGATCCGGCCCTACGCCGACGGAGCGCTGCTGCCCGCAGTGCTCGAGTCGATCGGCTTCACCAATGCGTGGCCCGGCGAGGGCGACCCGCAGTACGGGCTGGGCGTCACCGACGTCGAGGGCCTCACGGCGCTGCCCGACGACGCGCACATCATCTACATGACGGTGGGTGAGCGCGACGTCTTCACCGAGCAGCTCGCCACCAACGAGATCTGGAACGGCCTGCCCGCGGTCGAGGCGGGCAACGTGCACCGCCTGCCCGACGGCATCTGGCTGTTCGGCGGCGTCGGCTCGATGGCCGCCTACGCCGACGCGGTGGTCGCGGCGCTCTCGCCCGCCCCGTGACCCGGGTCCGACCTGGAGGGCTCGCGCTCGGCGCGGCCCTCCTCGTCGCCCTCCTCGGCCTCTCCGCGTGGCACGCCACGCAGGGCACGACGCAGCTCGGCCTCGCCGAGCTGCTCGGCTGGCTCGGCGGCGAGCGCGGCAACGCGGCGATCATCGTCGAGAGCCGGCTGCCGCGCATCGCCGCGGCGATCGTGGTCGGGCTCGCCCTCGGCGCCGCCGGCTATGCGATGCAGACGCTCACCGGCAACCCGCTCGCATCGCCCGACACCCTGGCGGTGAACGGCGGCGCGAGCGCGGCGATCGCGCTCTCCGCGGCCCTGGGCGTCACGCTCCCGGGCCTCGGCGGCGCCGGCCTCGCCTTCGCGGGCGGGCTCGCCGCGGCGCTCGTGGTCGTCTCGATCGGCCGCGGCAGGGGATCGACGACGCAGATGGTGCTCGTCGGCACGGCGCTCGCGCTCGCGCTGCAGTCCGTGACGACCGTCGCCATCATCCTCGCCGAGGAGGAGACCGCCGGCCTCTTCGCATGGGGCGTCGGCCGGCTCTCGCAGAACGGCATCGGCACCGTCGCGCAGATGCTGCCGCTCGTGGTGCTCGGCATCGCCGCGCTGCTGCTGCTCGCCCGCCGGCTGGACGTGCTCGCGCTCGGCGAGGAGGCGGCCACGACGATGGGCGTCGCCGTCGGCCGGCTGCGCCTCTCGGCGCTCGTCGCATCCGTCGCCCTTGCCGCGGCCGCGGTGGCGATCGCCGGCCCGATCGGGTTCGTGGGACTCGCCGCGCCGATCGTGGTGCGACTGCTCGGCAAGCGCATCCCGGGCGCCGCGCGCCATGTCGTCGCGATCCCGCTCGCCGCGCTCGCCGGCGCGGTGCTGGTCGTGGGCTCCGACGTGCTCCTGCGTGCGGTGCTCGGCGGCGTCGGCGCGCTCGACGTGCCGACCGGCGTGATCACGAGCCTCGTCGGCGCGGTGTGCATCGTCGTGCTCGCGCGCACCGTCGCGGGGGCCGCCGAGACGGAGTCGATGTCGGTGCTCGGCGCGCGCACGCTCGTGCGCCGCGCGTGGGTGCCGCTCCTCATCGCCGCCCTGGTGCTCGCCGCCCTCGCTCTCGGAGCGGTGCTGCTCGGCGACCGGATGCTGCTGCTCGGCGACGTCGCGAACTGGCTCGCGGGCCGGGCGGGGGATGCCGTGCGCGTCACGCTCGACACCCGCACGCCGCGCATCGTCGCGGCCGTGCTCGCGGGCGTCGCGCTCGCCGCCTCCGGGGCGCTCGTGCAGGCCGTCGCCCGCAACGCGCTCGCCGACCCCTACCTGCTGGGCGTCGCGGGCGGCGCCGGCTTCGGC
>JBAZPY010000034.1:0-9132 GCA_041645515.1 Agrococcus sp. | reverse complement strand
GGTCGTGGAGGAGGACGGCGAGCGGCTCGACCGCCATGCGCTCGACGACCTCTACTCCGCGACGCTGCGCGAGGCAGCGGCCGCCGACCTCGTGATCCTCTCGGGGCCCGACGGCGACGACGTGCTGGAGCCCGACGTCTACCGGCGCCTCGCGAGCGACGTGCGCGCGCTCGGCACGCCGGTGCTCGTCGACCTCGCAGGTCCGCGACTGGAGGCGGCGCTCGAGGGTGGCGTCGACGTGCTGAAGGTGAGCCACGACGAGCTCGTCGACGACGGCAGGGTCGACGACGGCGACGACGAGGCACAGCTGGTCGCAGCGGCACGGGAGCTGCACGACTCGGGCATCGGCCTCGTCGCCGTGACGCGCGCCGATGCCGGTTCGGTGGTGGTCGGCGACGTCGGCGCGTGGCGCGTGTCCGCGCCGCAGCTCGAGCCCGTCGACCCCCGCGGCGCCGGCGACTCGTACGGCGCGGGCGTCGCCGCGGTGCTCGCGACCGGCGGCGCGCAGGACGAGGCGATCCGGATGGGCGCCGCTGCCGGCGCGGTGAACGCCACCAGACGCGGGCTCGGCACGGGCGACGCGGAGGCGATCCGGGCGATCGCCGAGCAGGTGCAGCTGGACGAGATCGAGGAGCAGGACTGATGCGGGCACTCATCACCAACGACGACGGCATCGACTCGCCGGGGCTCGCCGCTCTGGCGCGCGCGGCGGCGGAGGCGGGGCTCGAGGTGGTCATCGCGGCCCCCGCCCACGAGCACTCCGGCGCGAGCGCATCCATCATCGCCACGCAGGGCACGGCCGTCACCGCCGCCGGCGGCAAGGGCACGGTGCGCTCCGAGCGGCGCACCGTCGCCGGGCACGACGGCGAGGCCTACGCCGTGCACGCGGCGCCGGCCCTGATCGTGCTGCTCGCGCTGCACGGCTCGTTCGGGCCCGTGCCCGACCTCGTGCTGAGCGGCATCAACCGGGGCGCGAACGTCGGCACGGCCATCCTCCACTCCGGCACGGTGGGCGCCGCGCTCACCGCGGGCATGGGCGGCGTGCGCTCGCTGGCCGTCTCGCTCGACGTGGGGCTGCGCGAGGGCGGGGGCGAGCACTGGGGGACGGCAGCCGTGCTCGCCGGTCGTGCGCTGCCGGGGCTGCTCGCCGCCCCCGCCGGCGCCGTGCACAACCTCAACGTGCCCGACGTCGCAGACGCGGGCTCGCTAGCGATCGTCGAGGCGCCGCTCGCCCCCTTCGGCATCGTGCAGACCACCATGACAGAGGTCGACGGCGACGACGTGCGACTCTCCATCCGCGAGCATCGGGCGACGGATGCGCCGGGCAGCGACATGGAGCGGCTCGCGGCGGGCGTGGCGACCATCACGGCCGTGCAGGCGCTCGCGGCCCAGGGCCTCGCGGCGCGCGAGCGCTGATCGCGGCGGGCGCCCGCTGCCCGACCGGGACGACGAACGGCCCGCCACCTGCAGAGGTGGCGGGCCGGACGCATCCGATCGAGCGTCAGCGCTCGATGTCGACGTCCTTCGTCTCCTTCGAGATGAGCAGGGCGATGAGCGTGAGCGTGGCCGCGCCGGCGAGGTAGACGCCGACCCAGAAGACGCTGCCGCCACCCGCGGTCCAGAGCGCCACCGCGATGAACGGTGCCACGGCCGCGCCGAGGATCGACGAGACGTTGTACGAGACGCCGGAGCCGGTGTAGCGCACGTTGGTGGGGAACAGCTCGGGCAGCAGCGCGCCCATCGGTCCGAACGTGAAGCCCATGAGCGACATGCCGAGGATCAGCCACGCCATGACGCCGACGGTGCCGGCGCTCGTGAGCGGCACCCACAGCAGGCCGAACGCGATGATGCCGAGCGTCACGACGATGAGCGTCGCGCGACGGCCGAAGCGGTCGGCGAGCGGGCCGGAGACGAGCGTGAAGATGCCGAAGAAGACGACGCCCACGATCAGCATGATGACGAACGTGTTGTACGAGTAGCCGAGGCCGGGGATCGCGGCGTCCGTCGGCGTGCGGCCGAACGTCAGCGAGAACGTGGTCATCAGGTAGAAGAGCACGTAGGTCGCGAGCATGAAGAAGGTGCCGAGGATGAGCTCCCGCCAGTGCTTGCGCACCACCGTGCCGAGCGGCAGGCGCTGGATCGTGCCCGTCTCCTTCGCCTTCGAGAACGACGTCGACTCGACGAGCTTCAGCCGTACCCAGAGGCCGACGATGACCATGACGGCGGAGAAGAGGAACGGGATGCGCCAGCCCCACTCGAGGAACGCCTCCGACGGCCTCGAGGGGTCGTCGCTCGGCAGCGCCGCGGCGATGATGAGGAAGAGGCCGTTGGCGATGATGAAGCCGATCGGGGCGCCCAGCTGCGGGAAGGTGCCGTACCAGGCGCGCTTGCCGGCGGGGGCGTTCTCGGTCGCGACCAGCGCGGCGCCCGACCACTCGCCGCCGAGCGCGAAGCCCTGGGCGAGGCGCATCAGCACGAGCAGTGCGGCGGCGAACCAGCCGATCTGGCCGTAGGTCGGCAGCACGCCGATGAGGAAGGTCGCGATGCCCATCGTGAGCAGCGCGCCGACGAGGGTGAGCTTGCGGCCGTGCTTGTCGCCGAGGTGGCCGAACACGATCGAGCCGATCGGGCGGGCGACCATGGCGGCGCCGAAGGCGGCGAAGGATGCGAGCAGCGCGGTCGTGTCGTCGCCGGTGGGGAAGAAGAGGTGCGGGAACACCAGCACGGCTGCCGTCGCGTAGACGTAGAAGTCGTAGAACTCGATCGTGGTGCCGACGAGGCTGGCGAACAGGACACGGCCGCGGGAGTTGGCCGGGGTCGACGGCGCGGCGGCCGTCTGCGTTGCAGAGATGGACATGGTGCTTCCTGGGAATGCGGATGCGCGCGCAGGAGTGCGGGTGTGCGTGCGCGCGGGTGAAGCGGTCCGTTCGTGACGGGCCGGCCGTGTCGGAGACAGCTGCGGCTCCTGGGGACGACGCTCCAGTGTAACGACCGACGGATGCGACGGCCGCCGCGGGCGAGCCGTCGCGACGGGACGCAGGGCCGCGTCAGATCGCCCGGACCCGGTTGTTCCTGGGGTCGTGCGTGAGCTCGACGAGGCCCAGCGCCTCGAGCAGCGGCGGCAGGTAGACGACGAACCGGCCCCGGTAGCCCTGCCTCACGGGCATCCGATCGCCGTGCTCCTTGAGCATGGCGTGGGGCTCCTCGACCGCCCGAGCGTCATGGGTCAGCTTCGTCGAGCCGACGATGCAGACGAGCTGCGGTGGGTCCGTCTCGTCGTCGCGGTGCATCGAGTACTCGGACGTGCCAGGGGCCGTCTGCAGCACCCACGGATCATCCTTCGTGCCGCTGCCCGTCGCCATCATGCATCTCCATCGCCGTCCGTGCACCGTAGCCCGTCCGCGACAGGCGCGGCAAGGTCACGCTCCGGACCGTGCGAGGCCTCAGTCGCGCAGCGACCGGAGCGCGAGGACGGCCTCCACGACCGCCTCGGCGGCCTCGCGGCCCTTGTCCTCCTTCGAGCCGGGCAGCCCGGCTCGATCGAGCCCCTGCTGCTCGTCGTCGAGGGTCAGCACGCCGAAGCCGACCGGCTTGCCGGTGCGGATGGCGACCTCGGTGAGGCCCATCGTGGCTGCCTGCGAGACGTACTCGAAGTGGGGCGTGCCCCCGCGGATGATGACGCCGAGCGTGACGGCGCCGTCGGCGCCCGCCTCGAGCGCCGCCTGCGCGACGACCGGCAGCTCGAACGAGCCCGGCACGGGCAGCTCGAGCACCTCGGCGCCCATCTCGGCGAGCGCCCGGCGCGCTCCCTCGAGCAGCGCCGTGGCGATCTGCTCGTGCCAGCGGCCGTGCACGACCGCGATCCTGAGGCCGGTGGCGTCGAGCCCCGTGCCGTGCTGGCCCTGCGTGGGCGATCCGGAACCGGCCATGTCAGCCCTCTCCCTGCTCGTCGCGGACGTCGATGATGGCGGGCAGCTGGTGGCCCATGCGGTCGCGCTTCGCCTGCAGGTAGAGCTCGTTGTGCGCCCCGACCCCCACGAGCAGCGGCACGAGCTCGGTGACCTCGATGCCGTGCTTCTCGAGCTGCTCCTGCTTCAGCGGGTTGTTCGAGAGCAGCCGGATCGACTGCACGCCCTGCTGGCGGATGATGCCGGCGGCCGCGCCGTACTCGCGCGCGTCCGCGGGCAGGCCGAGCGCCAGGTTGGCGTCGAGCGTGTCGAGCCCGTCCTCCTGGAGCCGGTAGGCGCGCAGCTTGTTGATGAGGCCGATGCCGCGCCCCTCGTGGCCGCGCAGGTACACGACCATGCCGCCCCCGGCATCCTGGATCTCCTGCATCGCCGCGTCGAGCTGCGGCCCGCACTCGCACTTGAGCGAGTGCAGCGCTTCGCCGGTCAGGCATTCGGAGTGGACGCGCACGAGCGCGCCGTCCGAGAGCTGCTCGCCGGCGATGATCGCGACGTGGTCGGCGCCCGTCTGGCGGTCGCGGTACGCGGCGACGCGGAATGTGCCGAAGCGCGTCGGCACGTCGGTCTCGACCTCGAAGGAGACCCGCGCCGACTCGTCGTCATCGCCGCCGCACGCCGTCGGCAGGCCGCCGGCGTCGAGGTAGTCGATGAGGTCCTCGATCGTGATGACGGGGAGGTCGTGCTCCTCGCCGAACGCGATGAGCGAGGGGAGCCGGCGCATCTCGCCGCCGTCCTCGACGAGCTCGCCGATCACGGCGACCGGCTCGAGGCCCGCGAGCGTCATCAGCTCGACGGCCGCTTCGGTGTGGCCCTTGCGCGCCCGCACGCCGCCCTCGACGGCGCGCAGCGGCACGATGTGGCCGGGACGCCGCAGGCTCTGCGGCGTCGACGCGGGGTCGGCGAGCACGCGCAGCGTGTGGGCGCGGTCGTCGGCGGAGATGCCCGTGGAGTCGCGGTCGGCGGCGTCGACGGTGACCGTGTAGGCGGTCTGCCGCGAGTCCTGGTTGTCGATCACCATGAGCGGCAGCTCGAGCGCGTCGGCGCGCTCCGCGGTGAGCGGCGCGCACAGGTACCCGGAGGTGTGGCGCACCATGAACGCGATCTGCTCGGTCGTGGCGAGCTGCGCCGACATGATGAGGTCGCCCTCGTTCTCGCGTCCCTCGTCGTCGACGACGATGACGGGCTTGCGCTCGCGCAGCGCCTGGATGGCGATGTCGATGGTGGTGATGCTCATGATGCCTCCCGCTGGAGCATGCGCTCGACGTGACGAGCGACGATGTCTGTCTCGATGTTGACCCGGTCGCCGACGCCTCGGGAGCCGAGCGTGGTCGACGCGAGCGTCTCGGGGATGAGCGAGACCTCGAACCACTGCTGCGGCTCCGCCGGGTCGCTCACGGCCGAGGCCGTGAGGCTGACGCCGTCCACGGTGATGGAGCCCTTCCGCACGACGAGGTGCGCGTGCTCCGGGTCGAGCGAGACGCGCACGGTGCGCTGCCCGTCGCCCTCCACGATCGAGAGCACCTCCGCGGTGCCGTCGATGTGCCCCTGCACGATGTGCCCGCCGAGGCGGTCGCCCACCGCGGCCGCACGCTCGAGGTTGACGCGGTCGCCGGGTCGGCGGTCGCCGAGCGTCGACATGTCGACGGAGATCTGCATGACGTCGGCCGTGAACGCATCCGTCGTCTGCTCGACGACGGTGAGGCACAGGCCGTCGACCGCGATGGAGTCGCCGTGGGATGCGTCGCTGACGGCGAGCGGGCCGCGCACGGTGAGGCGCCAGGCCTGCCCGTTGCGCTCGAGCGAGACGACCTCGCCGAGCTCTTCGATGATGCCGGTGAACATCAGTGCTCTTTCTCTGTCGTGGCCTCGACCAGGAGGTCGCGGCCGAGCTGCTCGAGCCGCGTCACCGTGAGGCGACGCTGCTCGTCGATCGTGCTGACGCCGATGTCGTCGAGCACGGTGCGCGGACCCCCGAGGAGGGTCGGCGCGAGGTAGATGGTGAGGCGGTCGGCGAGGCCGGCGCCGATGAAGGCGCTCGCGAGCGTCGGACCGCCCTCGACGTAGAGGCTCTGGAGGCCGTCGGCGGCGAGGCCGAACAGCTCCCGCTCGAGGTCGTGGCCGGCCGTGCGGTGGCCCCGCGGGTGGCGGCGGATGGCGGCGTCCGCGGGGATGGCGCGGGTGCCGAAGACGACGGGCACGGGCTGCGGCGCGTCGGGTGTGCCGTCGACGCGGGCGGTCAGCTGCGGGTCGTCTGCGAGCACGGTGCCGGTGCCCACGGCGATCGCGTCGTGGGCGCTGCGCTCGCGGTGCACGTGGGCGCGGGCCTCGGGCCCGGTGATCCACTGGCTCGTGCCGTCGGCGGCCGCCGCGCGGCCGTCGAGCGACTGCGCCCACTTCACGGTCACGCGGGGGCGGCCGGTGCGCTGCACGAAGATCCAGTCGGCGATGATCGCCTCGCCCTCCGCCTCGTCGAGCCGGTCGACGTCGACGCCCGCGGCGCGGAGGCGATCGGCGCCGCCGCTCGAGACGTCGCCGGGGTCGGCGCACGCGTAGACGACGCGCGAGACGCCGGCGTCGAGCAGCGCCTCGGCGCACGGGCCCGTGCGGCCGGTGTGGTTGCAGGGCTCGAGCGTGACGATCGCGGTGGCGCCGCGGGCCTCGTCGGGCCGCAGGCGCGAGAGCGCGTCGACCTCGGCGTGCGGGGTGCCGGCGCCGCGGTGCCAGCCCTCGCCGAGCACGCGGCCGTCGGGGGAGAGGATGACGGCGCCGACCTGCGGGTTCACGCCGCGCGGTCCGCGGAGCGCGAGCTCGCGCGCTCGTGCCATCGCGCCGCGCTCTGTGGTCGGGTTCCCTGCCATGACGTTCCTCTCCGAACGCGCGCGGGGAATGCGGGGTCGCAAGCGACCCCACGTGCGCCTCCCCTCCGGACTCTCACCGTCGGTGCTGGAGTTCCACCAGCTCAGCCGATCGACGTCGCTCACACTGACGCGGGCCGCTCGGGTCGCGGACTATCACCGCCGGTTCAGATTTGCACTGACCCCGGGCACGTTGCTTCTGCCACCCTACAACTCGGCTTCCTGCCGCCCCATTCCCGCATCCGCCAAGACGTCGCGCGCCCCGTAGTGCTACTCCGGTAGGATCACGGTATGAAGATCAGCGTCAGCCTGCCCGACGAGGACGTCGCCATCCTCGACGAGTTCGCGCGCGCGTCCGGACTGCCATCGCGGTCGGCCGCGCTGCAGCGGGCGGTCAGGATGCTCCGCCTTCCGACGCTCGAGGCGGACTACGAAGCGGCTTGGGCGGACTGGGAGGCCTCCGGCGATCACGCCGCCTGGGACGGCACTGCGGGAGACGGTCTCGCCGATGCTCCGCGGTGAGATCCGTCTCGCCGATCTCGAGCCGGTGCGGGGGAGCGAGGCCAACAAGCGGCGTCCCGCGGTGATCGTCAGCAACGACCGGGCCAACGCGGTCGCGGCGCGCCTCGGTCGCGGAGTGGTGACGGTGGTGCCCGTCACCAGCACGGTCGATCGGATCTTCCCGTTCCAGACGCTGCTGCCCGCCGTCGCGACAGGCTTGCGCCAGGACTCGAAGGCGCAGGCCGAGCAGGTGCGCTCCATCGCGGTGGAGCGGCTGGGACCGGTGCTCGGGCGGGTGCCGGCCGACGTCATGGCCCAGCTCGACGATGCGCTCCGGCTGCATCTGCAGCTCTCGCTCTAGCCGCCGTCAGTCGAGGCGCGGCCACGGGCGGATGTCCGCCGGCATGCCGCCGGCGACGCGCACCGCGTGGTGCTCGAGGCCCCGCCCGCCGTCGCGCGCGGTGCCGTCGACGGAGGGTCCCTCGCGGGTGCCCAGGTACGAGAAGCCGGCCGCCTTCGCGACCCGCATGGACGCGACGTTGCCGTCGCGGCACCGCCAGTGCACCTCCGGCCAGGTCAGGCAGCCCTCGGCGTGGCCGACGAGCGTGCGCAGCGCATCCGCCATGAGCCCCTTGCCCTGCGCGTCCGGGTGCAGCCAGAAGCCGACCTCGGTGCGCTCGCCGCGCAGGCCGATGACGCCGGCGAGCGGGCCGCGCAGCGACTCGCGGATCGCCCACACGCGCTCGTCGTGCTCGCCGCGCCAGCCGGCCGGCGCGAACTCGCGCACGAAGCTCTCGGCGTCCGAGCGGCCGTAGGGCCACGGGGTGTCCATGAACCGCCGGGCATCGTCGGTCGAGCACGCCTCGACGATGCGGTCGATGTCGCTCTCGCGCACCGCCGTCAGCATCACCTTGCCGCCCAGCACGGGCAGCGAAGGACCGGCGAGCGCGGCGCTCATCGCAGCCCCATCGCCTCCATCGCCCGCCGGAGGGCCGCATCCGCGACCTCCGCCGCGCGATCGGCGTTCGCCGCCAGCAGCCGGTCGAGCTCCGCCGGGTCGGCGAGCAGCTCGAGCGTGCGCTCGCGCACCGGCCCGAGCTCGGCGACCACCGCGTCCGCGACGGCGGTCTTGAAGACGCCGTAGCCCTCGCCGGCGTACTCCGCCTCGAGGTCGGCGACGGACTCACCCGTCATCGCGGCGAGGATGTCGAGCAGGTTCGTCACGCCCGGCTTCGCGGCGCGATCGGCGCGGATGGAGCCCTCGGTGTCGGTGACCGCCGAGCGGATCTTCTTCGCGGTCTTCGCCGGCTCGTCGAGCAGCCACACGACGCCCTTGTCGTTGTCGGCCGACTTCGACATCTTCGACTCGGGCGACAGGAGGTCGTAGATGCGGGCGCCCCCGGCGAGGATCACGGGCTCGGGCACGGTGAACGTCTTCCCGAAGCGCTTGTTGAACCGCTCGGCCAGGTCGCGGGTGAGCTCGACGTGCTGCTTCTGGTCGTCGCCCACGGGCACGACCTCGGTGTCGTAGAGCAGGATGTCGGCCGCCATCAGCACCGGGTAGGTGAACAGCCCCACCGACGCGGCCTCCTGCCCGCCCTTCGCGGTCTTGTCCTTGAACTGCGTCATCCGGCTGGCCTCGCCGAAGCCGGTGAGCGTCGACAGCAGCCACTGCAGCTGCGCGTGCGCGGCGACGTGCGACTGCACGTACAGGCACGACACCGACGGGTCGATGCCGCCCGCGATGTACTGCGCGGCGAGCGTGCGCACCTGCTCTCGCAGCACATCCGGCGCCTGCGGCACCGTGATCG
>JBAZPY010000033.1:0-9369 GCA_041645515.1 Agrococcus sp. | reverse complement strand
CGCGACGGCGGCGGAGGCGGCGCGCTGAACCTCGCCTGCCCGTAGGGACCCCGTCCGCCGAACGGGACCCGGTGCACCGGGTCCCGCCTGGTCGAGGAGGTCCCTGAAGCCTGCTGCCGAGGAGGGTGCCTGACTACTCGCCGCCCGCGATCCGCTCGTGGTGGTGGATGACCTCCGCGATCACGAACGTGATGAACTTCTCGGCGAACTCGGGATCGAGCTCCGCGTCCTCCGCGAGCCGGCGCAGGCGCGCGATCTGCGTCGCCTCACGGCTCGGGTCGCTCGGGGGCATGCCGTGGTGCGCCTTGAGCTCGCCGACCGCCTGGGTCAGCTTGAAGCGCTCGGCCAGCGTGTGGATGAGGACGGCGTCGACGTTGTCGATCGAGCGCCGGAGGCGCTGCAGCTGGTCGTCGGGCGTGGTCATGCCTCCAGCCTAGGTCGCCCTCGCGTCGAGCCGTGCCTCCAGCCCCCGCCTGGCGGCCGGCCACTCCGCGGCGACGATCGAGTAGACGACGGTGTCGCGCAGCGTGCCCTTGTAGACCTGATGGCTGCGCAGCACGCCGTCGAGCTTCGCGCCGAGCCGCTCGATCGCGTCGCGGGACTGCCGGTTGTGCCAGTGGGTGCGGAACTCCACCGCGACGCAGCCGAGCTCGTCGAACGCCCGCCCGAGCATGAGCAGCTTGATGGCGGGGTTGACGCCGCTCCCCTGCGCTGACACCGCCATCCACGTCGACCCGATCTCCACGCGCGGCGTCTCGGCGTCGATGTTCATGTACGTCGTCATGCCCGCGGCGCGGCCGCCGACCACGATCGCCCACGGCGCCATCGAGTCCTCGGCGTGCAGGGCGAGCCTGCGGTCGATCTCGTCGCCCACCGCATCCGGCTCGGGCACCGACGTGTACCAGGCCCGCCGCCACAGCTCGCCCTCCGCCGCGGCGATTGCGAGCGCGGGCGCGTGGTGGTGCGACAGCGGCTCGAGCGTGGCGAGCGGATGCGTCAGCACGGGCAGGTCGAGGATGCTCACGCGCCCATTGTGTGCGGTCGCGTCGCAGGTGGGCGGCATTGCCGGCCGGGGCGCCGCATGCGAGCATGCCCGCATGCCCGTCGACTTCGCATCCGCCGCGTCGGACCTCACCTCGCTCGTCGAGCGGGTGCCGCGCGAGCGCCTCGACGGTCCGGGGCTCGGCGAGTGGACGCTGCGCGAGCTGATCGGCCACACGACGCGTGCGATCACGACGGTCACGGCGTACCTCGAGCTGCCCGAACCGAGCGAGGTCACGGTGCACTCGGCCGCGCAGTACCTCGAGGTCGTGCTGCGGCAGCGCGGGGATGACGAGGCGATCATGCTGCGCGGGCGAGCCGCGGGCTCCGCGCTCGGCGAGGACCTCGTTGGTGAGATCGAGGCGCTGACCGTCGAGGCCTCCCGTGCCGTCGACACGGCCGGCCTCCATCGTCGCGTCGCGATCGGCGCCACCTCCGAGGGCATCGCGATGCGGCTCGGCGAGTACCTGCGCACGCGGGTGTTCGAGCTGACCGTGCACGGCCTCGACATCGCCGACGCCGCGGGCGTCGACTGGCGGCCGCCGCCCGCGCACCTGCTCGACGCGCTGCACCTGGCCGCCGGCAACGCATCCGCCCGAGGCATGGGCGAGGAGGCGCTGCGCTACCTCACCGGACGGCGCCCGGATGCGGGGCTGGAGGGCGTGATGCGCGCAGGCCGGTGACGCCGGCCGCCGCGGAACGGGTGAGATGCGTCGACGCGTAGACTGAACTCTTATCTGACAGCACCGGAAGGTCTCGCGTGACGCAGCTCCACCCCCACCTCGCCCCCGTCTTCGACGAGGTGCTGCACCGCAATCCCGGTGAGTCGGAGTTCCATCAGGCGGTCTTCGAGGTGCTCGAGAGCCTCGGCCCGGTGGTGTCGAAGCGGCCCGACTACGTCGACGCCGCGATCCTGCGCCGCATCGTCGAGCCCGAGCGCCAGATCATCTTCCGGGTGCCGTGGGTCGACGATGCGGGCAACGTGCAGATCAACCGCGGCTTCCGGGTGCAGTTCAACTCCGCGCTCGGCCCGTTCAAGGGCGGCCTGCGCTTCCACCCGAGCGTGTACCTCGGCATCGTGAAGTTCCTCGGCTTCGAGCAGATCTTCAAGAACTCGCTCACCGGCATGCCGATCGGCGGCGGCAAGGGCGGCAGCGACTTCGACCCCAAGGGCAAGTCCGACGCCGAGGTGATGCGCTTCTGCCAGTCGTTCATGACCGAGCTGTCGAGCCACATCGGCCAGTACACGGATGTGCCGGCGGGCGACATCGGCGTCGGCGGGCGCGAGCTCGGCTACCTGTTCGGCCAGTACAAGCGCCTCACGAACGCGTACGAGTCGGGCGTGCTCACCGGCAAGGGCCTCACGTGGGGCGGCTCGCAGGTGCGCAAGGAGGCGACGGGCTACGGCACGATCTACTTCCTCGACGAGGTGCTGCACTCGCGCGGCGAGAGCTTCGACGGCAAGCGCGTCGTGGTCTCCGGCTCCGGCAACGTCGCGATCTACGCCATCGAGAAGGTGCAGCAGCTGGGCGGCACCGTCGTCGCGTGCAGCGACTCCTCCGGCTACATCGTCGACGAGGCCGGCATCGACGTCGAGCTGCTCAAGGACATCAAGGAGGTGCGGCGCGGCCGCATCGCCGAGTACGCCGAGCGCCGCCCGAGCGCCTCATTCGCGTCCGAGGGCTCGATCTGGCAGGTCGCCTGCGACATCGCCGTGCCGTGCGCGACGCAGAACGAGCTCGACGAGGGCGACGCGACGACGCTCGCCGCCAACGGCTGCACGCTCGTCGGCGAGGGCGCCAACATGCCCACGACGCAGGGCGCCGCGCGCGTGTTCGCGAGCGCGGGCGTCACGTTCGCTCCCGGCAAGGCCGTGAACGCGGGCGGCGTCGCGACGAGCGCGCTCGAGATGCAGCAGAACGCCTCGCGCGACTCGTGGACGTTCGAGCACACCGACGAGCGCCTCGAGGAGATCATGAAGGGCATCCACGATCGGTGCGCCGAGACGGCGGATGAGTACGGCCGGCCGGGCGACTACGTGGCGGGCGCGAACATCGCCGGCTTCAATCGCGTCGCAGACGCCATGCTCGCGCTCGGGGTGATCTGAGCATCCGCCGCCTGTGCCGCATGCGCCGCGCGAGACCCTACGGCACAACCTCGCGGACGCCCCGTACGCTGTACCCCTGTGACGGCGCGGGAGGGAGGACGCACGATGGGCGATGACCCCCTCGTCGACGACCCCGCGGTCCGGCGTCGCGCGCAGCGCGCGCACCTCGCCGACCGGATGCTGACGCGCACGTGGCTCGTCCGCAGCTTCGCGCTGCTGCACGGCGCCTCGCTGCTCGCGCTGCTGCCCATCATCGTGGGCGGGGAGGTGCTCGGCGATCTGCCGCTGTACCGGCAGTGGGCGATCGACGCTGTCGAGGGCGACGGCGTGATCGGCATCCATGCCGACTGGGTCTACCCGCTGCTCGCCTGGCTGCCGATCGGCGCCGCAAACGTCTTCGGCCCCTGGGCGTTCCAGCTCGTCTGGCTGCTGATGACCACCGGGCTCAACCTGTGGGCGGTGTGGGTGCTGAGCGACGGTGGCCGCAGCCGCCCCGGCATGATCGGTGCCTACGTCTGGCTGCTCGGCTTCCTGCTGCTCAGCCCGGTCGCGCTGCTGCGCCTCGAGGGCATCACCGGACCGCTCGCCATCGTCGGGCTCGCGTGGCTGGCGAGGCGCCCGCTCGTCGCCGGCGCGCTGCTCGCCGTCGCCACCTGGATCAAGGTGTGGCCGGCGATGGTGATCCTCGCGGTCGTCGCCGTCTGCCGCGAGCGCTGGCGCGTGATCGCCGCGGGTGCCGCCGTCACGGCCTTGACCGCCGGGGTGAGCGCGGCGTCGGGCGGCCTCCCCCACCTGCTGAGCTTCCTGACCACGCAGACCGACCGAGGGCTGCAGCTCGAGGCTCCGATCGCGACGCCGTGGGTGTGGCTCGCGGCGATGGAGATGCCCGGTGCTCGGGTCTTCCAGAACCAGGCGCTCGCGACCCGCGAGGTCACGGGCCCCCTCGACGAGCTCGCGATCGCCGCGGCCACCCCGCTGCTGGCGCTCGTGGTGGTGGCGCTCGCCGGGCTGCTCGTGTGGGCCGGGCGCCGCGGGGCCGACCAGCGGCAGCTGCTGCTCACCGGCTCGCTCGCCCTCGTGCTGGCCGCGATCGTCTGCAACAAGGTCGGCTCGCCGCAGTACCTGCTGTGGGTCGTGCCGATCGCCGCCGTCGCGATGTGCCAGCCCACGCAGTGGTGGCGGCGCACGACGGCCGCCGTGCTCGCGACCTCGCTGCTCACGACCATCATCTTCCCCATCGTCTACCTGCCGCTCGTCCGCCTGGAGTGGTTCCCGGTGACGCTGCTGACGATCCGCAACGGGCTGCTGATCGCCCTGTTCCTGGCCGCGGTCGTGCGCCTCGTGCAGCTCGGGCGCGACGCCACCCGGCAGATCGCCGGCCAGCGCGACGCGCGTGGGGCGATCGTCCGCTCCTGAGCGCGGTCGCGCCTCGGCGGCGACGGCCGCGCGCGATGGCGGGCTATCCGGCGCGCTCGCCCACCGCATCCCGCCATCCGAACGCGAGCGCGGTCGCGGCGATCACCACGAACGGGGTGGCGATCTCGGGCCGCCCCGCCCACAGCACGGCCACCGCGAGCGCGAGCCCCGCGACCACGAGCTCGAGCGCTCGGCGGCGGACGACGATCGACGCGCCTCCGACAGCGCGCTCCTTGGGCGTGACCCGGAACCGCGCGCGACCGGAGACGGCGACCGCGACGACGGCGCGCGCGGCCACGACCCCGACCGACGCGTAGAGCATCGACGCGCGGACCGCGAAGGCGACGCCGGAGCGGGCGCCTTCAGCCCGGCAGCGATGCAGCGCCTCCGGCAGCAGCGGCACGGTGCTGAGCACCGCGAGCGGCAGCCCGAGCTGCCACGGGAAGGCAGCCGCCCCGGTCACGGCGGCGACGACCGCGTAGCCGAACAGCGCGAGCGGCACGACCGCCGCCAGCACCGGGATGAGCAGCTCGAGCGCCAGGTCGACGCGCCGCAGCACGCCGAGCCTGCGGTCGACCAGGCTGCCGCGCGAGCGGACCAGCAGCTGCAGCGCCCCCTCCGCGAACTTGCCGAACTGCACCGCGAACGCGGTGTGGTCGACGGGCGCGTCCTCGACCGACAGCAGCTCGGGCGCGGCCACCACGCGGCGCCCGCTCCGCTCGAGCTCGACCGTGAGCGCCGTGTCCTCCATCACGACCTCCGGGAACCCGCCGACCGCGCGCAGCGCCGCGACGTCGAGCATCGCCCCCCGGCCGAAGAAGTCGACGAGGCCGAGCGCGGCGCGGGCGGCGAGCTTGATGTCGGCGTGCCGCGTGAACAGCCCCGAGAAGTCGCGGGCGAACGACGTCTCGCCGTCGCGCGAGCGGATGCGTCCCTGCACGACCGCGGCGTCGGGGTGCGCCTCGAAGCGCGCCAGCGCGCCCGCGACGAAGCCCTGGCCGATCTCCTGGTCGGCGTCCAGCACGACGACGTAGTCGACCTCGTCGCCGTGCTCGTCGAGCCACGCGTTGAGGTTGCCCGCCTTGGCTCCCGTGCGCGACGACCGCCGGTGCACCTCGACGTCGCCCTCGGCGCCGAGCGCGTCGACGAGCGCTCGCACCTCGGGGCGGCGCGAGTCGTCGAGCACGACCGTCCGGGTGCGCGGATGCGTCTGGATGGCGCTGCGCCGGACGACGTCGGCGCGGAAGTCGTCCGCGGTCGGGTAGAGCAGCGCGACGCGCGCGTCGTGGGTGCCGGGTTGCGACTCGGGCGGCGCGGCCTGGCGGGAGCGCG
Source organism: Agrococcus sp. (assembly GCA_041645515.1). Classification (GTDB taxonomy): domain Bacteria; phylum Actinomycetota; class Actinomycetes; order Actinomycetales; family Microbacteriaceae; genus Agrococcus. The sequence continues at coordinate 3,473 of JBAZPY010000033.1, read as the reverse complement.
CGGCGGCGACGATGACGACCTGGCGCAGCCCCGACAGCAGCGCGAGGCCCACGAGCGCCGCGGTCAGGCCGAGGGCGGCCCAGCCGAGCAGTCGCGTCGGCGGCGCGAGCGCAGCGAGCGTCGCTCCCGCCGCGGCGCCCAGTGCGATCCACGCGCATGCGAGCACTAGCAGCGCGGCACCGTCGCGGGCGAGGGGCGCGCGTCGCACCCGAGCCGTCACGCGCGTCGGGCCGATCCGGGTCAAGGTCGTCTCCCTCGGGGCGCGGCGGGTGCAGAAGGCATGGTCGGAGGCTAGCCGCCTCAACCTGGGATGGGGTACAAGATCGCTCAGATGGTCATCAGGAGCGGAGCGGATGGCGCCCCAATGGGAGCGCGGCGCGGTCGCCGCATCCGCCCACCACCACTGACCGCGCAGGATCTCAACGTCGCGGGTGGTCGCTCAGCGCCGCATGGCGCTCGAGCGACCACCCGCGACGTTGAGGATTCAGTCGATGAGGTCGTGCAGCTGGATGATCGCCTCGCGGTCGGCGCCGACGCCGATCGCCGAGATGCGGCTGCCGGAGCAGTCCTCGAGGAAGCGCACGTAGGCCTGCGCGTTGGCCGGCAGGTCGGAGAGCTCGCGCGCGCCCGAGATGTCCTCGGTCCAGCCGGGCAGCTCCTCGTAGATCGGCTTCGCGTGGTGGAAGTCCGACTGCGACACGGGCATCTCGTCGTAGCGCACGCCGTCGACGTCGTAGGCGACGCAGACCGGGATGCGCTCGATGCCCGTGAGCACGTCGAGCTTCGTCAGCACGATGTCGGTGAGGCCGTTGACGCGCGAGGCGTAGCGGGTGATGAGGGTGTCGTTCCAGCCGCAGCGGCGCGGGCGCCCGGTCGTGGTGCCGAACTCGAAGCCGTTGCTGCGCAGCAGCTCGCCCCACTGGTCGAACAGCTCGGTCGGGAACGGGCCGGCTCCGACGCGCGTCGTGTATGCCTTCACGATGCCGATCACGCGGTCGAGCCGCGCGGGCGCGACGCCCGAGCCCGCGGCTGCGCCGGCGGCCGTCGCGGTGGAGGAGGTGACGAAGGGGTAGGTGCCGTGGTCGATGTCGAGCATCGTGGCCTGGCCCGCCTCGAAGACGACCGTCTTGCCCGCGTCCAGCGCCTGCGACAGCTCTAGGCCGGTGTCGCCCACCATCGGGCGCAGCCGCTCGACGTACGAGGTGAGGTCGTCGAAGATCTCGTCGACCGTCACCGAGCGGCGGTTGTAGACCTTCGTGAGGATGTGGTTCTTGACGTCGAGCGCGCCCTCGATCTTCTGGCGCAGGATCGACTCGTCGAACAGGTCCTGCACGCGGATGCCGACGCGGTTGATCTTGTCGGCGTAGGCGGGGCCGATGCCGCGGCCGGTGGTGCCGATCGAGCGCTTGCCGAGGAAGCGCTCCGTCACCTTGTCGAGCGTGCGGTGGTAGTCGGTGATGATGTGCGCGTTCGCCGAGATGCGCAGCTTCGACACGTCGACGCCGCGCGCCGAGAGCGCGGTCAGCTCGTCGAAGAGCACCTCGAGGTCGATGACGACGCCGTTGCCGATGACGGGCGTGACGCCCTCGGTGAGGATGCCGGAGGGCAGCAGATGCAGCGCGTACTTCTGGTTGCCCACCACGACCGTGTGGCCGGCGTTGTTGCCGCCGTTGAACTTGACGACGTAGTCGGTGCGATTGCCGAGCAGGTCCGTGGCCTTGCCCTTGCCCTCATCGCCCCACTGGGCACCGATGATGACGATTCCTGGCATGGGGCATCCCTCCGACCGGTTCGCGTACACCCCACCCTATCGATCGGCCGCGCGCGGCCGATCGCGGGGCCGACCGGGTCAGCGCTCGGCCGAGCAGCGCGACGCCGGGCCGATCTTCGGCAGCCCTGTGCCCCTGGTTTCGGTGACCCGAAATATTGGCTATCCTCGTCGCATGGTCGCCGCCACCCTCCCGCGCACCGACCGCCGACCGCACTGGCTGCTGCTGGGTCCGGCGCTCGTCGCCGGCGTCGCCTACCTCGACCCCGGCAACGTGGCCGCGAACATCACCTCCGGGGCACGCTACGGGTACCTGCTGGTGTGGGTCGTCGTCTGCGCGAACCTCGTCGCCTGGCTGATCCAGTACCTGTCGGCGAAGCTCGGCGTCGTCACGGGCAAGAGCCTGCCCGAGCTGCTCGGCGAGCGCTTCGGCTCGCGTGCGGGGCGGATCGCCTACTGGCTGCAGGCGGAGGGCGTCGCCATGGCCACGGACCTCGCCGAGGTGCTCGGCGGCGCCGTCGCCCTGTGGCTGCTGTTCGACGTTCCGCTGCTCGTCGGCGGCGTGATCACGGGCGCCGTGTCGATGGTGCTGCTCGCCCTGCAGTCCCGGCGCGGCCCCCGGGCCTTCGAGCTCGTCATCATGGGGCTGCTGGCCGTCATCGTGCTGGGCTTCACCTGGGGCGTCGTCGTCTCGCCCCCCGACCCGGCCGGGCTCGCCGCCGGCCTGGTGCCACGCTTCGAGGGCACCGACTCGGTGCTGCTCGCCGTGAGCGTGCTCGGCGCGACGATCATGCCCCATGCCATCTACGCGCACTCGAGTCTCGCGCGCGACCGCTTCCGCGCTCGCGACGGCCTCTCGACGTCGCGGCTGCTGCGCGTGACGCGCATCGACGTCTCGATCGCGATGCTGATCGCCGGCGGCGTGAACCTCGCGATGATGCTGCTCGCGGCCGCCAACCTCGCGGGTGTCGAGGGCACCGACACGCTCGAGGGCGCCCACGCCGCACTCGGCGCTGCGCTCGGTCCCGCGGTGGCAACACTCTTCGCCGTGGGGTTGCTGGCCTCCGGACTCGCATCGACCTCGGTCGGCGCCTACGCGGGCGCCGAGATCATGCAGGGGCTGCTGCGCACGCGCATCCCGCTGCTGACGCGTCGTGCCGTGACGCTCATCCCGGCGCTGGTGGTGCTGGCACTCGGCGTCGACCCCACGATGGCGCTCGTGCTCAGCCAGGTCGTGCTCTCGTTCGGCATCCCGTTCGCACTCGTGCCGCTCGTGCGCCTCACGGCCGATCCTGCCATCATGGGCGAGCATGCGAATCGGCGCGCCACGACCCTCGCCGGCGCACTCGCGGCCGTCGCTCTCATCGGTCTCAACGGCGTGCTGCTGTGGCTGCTGCTCTCCGGGTCCTGAACGGCGACACCTGAGCGCCGTCCCGCCAGCCCGAGTGCTCAGCGGTGCGGAGCGGCTCACCCACCGGGCGTCGCCGAAGCGGCCGATGGCGGATGCGGCGGCGAGCGCGCGCCGGCTGCTCGCGGCCGCGCGCTCGGCCGGTCGGCGGGTCGTCACGATGCGCACGTCCGCCGACACGGGCACGACGCCCTCGACCGTCCCCGTCGAGCGCCCGCGGGGCGCTCGACAGGGCAGGAGCGGCGCTCAGCGCTGGACGGGGTCGCCGCCGCCGAGGAGCCGGACGATCGCGGCGCG
>JBAZPY010000032.1:0-9815 GCA_041645515.1 Agrococcus sp. | reverse complement strand
CCGGACTGCGAGATCGAGATGACGAGCGTGTGCTCGTCGAGCACGGGCTCGCGGTAGCGGAACTCGTGCGCGAGGTCGACCTCGACGGGCACGCGCGCCCACGTCTCGATCGCGTACTTGCCGACCATCGCCGAGTAGGCGGCCGTGCCGCACGCCACGATGACGATGCGGTGGATGCCGCTCAGCACCTCGTCGTCGAGCACGCCCAGCTCGCCCAGGTCGACGCCGTGGTCGGTGAGGCGGCCGCGCATGGTGTTCTCGACCGCGATCGGCCCCTCCGAGACCTCCTTGGCCATGAACGACGACCAGCCGCCCTTGTCGGCCGCCGACGAGTCCCAGTCGACCTCGAACCGCTTCGGCTCCGACGGGTTGCCGTCGAAATCGGTGACGGATGCGCTGTCGGCGGTGATGGTGACGATCTGGTCGTTGTCGAGGGCCGCGGCGCTGGGCGTGAACTTCACGAACGCGCTCACGTCGCTGCCGAGGAAGTGCTCGCCCTCGCCGTAGCCGACGAGCAGCGGCGAGTTGTGCGAGGCGCCGACGACGACGCCGGGCTGCTCCGCGTGCATCGCGAGCAGCGTGAACTGGCCCTCCAGGCGGCCGACGGTGCGCTGCATGGCGGCCGTGAGGTCGCCGGTCTCGCGGTAGGCGCGGCCGAGCAGCTTCGCGGCGGCCTCCGTGTCGGTCTCGCTCGCGAAGGCCTCGCCGTCGGCCTCGAGCTCGGCGCGCAGGGCGGCGAAGTTCTCGATGATGCCGTTGTGGATGAGCGACAGCCTGCCGTCGTCGCCCAGGTGCGGGTGGGCGTTCTCGTCGGTGGGGCCGCCGTGGGTGGCCCAGCGGGTGTGCCCGATGCCGGTCGCTGAGGCCGGCAGCGGCGCGTCCTCGAGGCTCGAGCGCAGCACGGCGAGCTTGCCGCCCTTCTTGCGCAGCGCGATGGAGGATCCGTCGATGACGGACACGCCCGCGCTGTCGTATCCGCGGTACTCCAGTCGGCTCAGGCCCTCGAGCAGCACGTCGACAGTGCCACGGTCACCGGTATAGCCAACGATTCCACACATGGGCTCGATCCTAGCGGCGATAGGCTCGCGACCGATGTCGCACCCGATCCAGTCGCCCTTCGTCGAGATCGAGCGTGCCGATTGGGCGCGACTCGCTCCCCGCATGCCGAACCCCCTGACCGAGGAGGAGGTGCGGCGGCTCCGCGGCACGGGTGACCGGCTCGAGCTGCGCGAGGTCGCGGAGGTGTACCTGCCGCTGTCCCGGCTCGTGAGCCTCTATCAGGAGTCCGCGGCGCGGCTGCACCGCGAGACGACCGCCTTCCTCGGCGGCACCGCGCAGCCGACGCCGTTCGTGATCGGCGTCGCCGGCTCGGTGGCGGTCGGCAAGTCGACGACCGCGCGGCTGCTGAAGGAGCTGCTGCGCCGCTGGGAGGGCTCCCCCAAGGTCGACCTGCTCACGACCGACGGCTTCCTGCACCCGAACCGGGTGCTCGAGGAGCGCGGGCTGATGGACCGCAAGGGCTTCCCGGAGTCGTACGACCGGCGCGCGCTGCTCGGCTTCGTGTCGCGCGTGAAGGCGGGCGAGGCCGAGGTGCGGGCGCCGGTCTACTCGCACCTGACGTACGACATCGTGCCGGGCGAGGAGGTCGTCATCCGCCGCCCCGACATCCTGATCGTCGAGGGCCTCAACGTGCTGCAGCCGCCGCCGTCCGGCTCCCATCTCGCGGTCTCCGACCTGTTCGACTTCTCGATCTTCGTGGACGCCCGCACGAGCGCGATCCGCGAGTGGTACGTCGAGCGATTCTTCGCGCTGAAGGCGAGCGCCTTCCAGGATCCGCTGTCGTACTTCCACCGCTTCGCCGACATGTCCGACGCGAGGGCCCGTGCCTACTCCCAGGACGTGTGGGACTCCATCAACGGCCCGAACCTCGTCGAGCACATCCTGCCGACCCGGCCGCGCGCCGACCTCGTGCTGCGGAAGGCGGACGACCACACGATCCGGAGCGTCCTGCTCAGGAAGGTCTGAGTCCGGAGCGCTCGATGCGACGCAGTCGCGTTGAGCGCGGAGGACTCAGGGTCGAGCAGCACGCCGCGCAGCGGCGCGCGTACCGAGACCTGGGGATCCGGCGAGCTACGCCCCCGGCACCCCCTCGACCGCGTTCGGGGATGCGATCGCCGCCGTGCCTGCGGAGCGGGGGCGCTCGACCTGTCCCACGCGCACCAGCACCACCCCCGCGATGATCGCGGCGGCCCCGATCCACTGCATGCCGGAGGGCAGGATCCACAGCAGCACGGCCGTCCAGAGGATGCCGAACATCGGCTCGGAGTAGCCGACGAAGCTCGAGAGCGTCGCCCCGAGCCGACGGCCGCCGAGGATGCCGAGCACGTAGGCGGAGGCCGTCGCGATCAGCACGAGCAGCAGCAGCACGATCCCGGCGGGCACTGTCTGACCGGCGAGCTCGACGGGCGCGTCGGTGGCCGCGAACGGCAGGATGCCGGTCGCCGAGGCTGTGCCGAGCACGACTGCCCCCACCACGAGCCCGAGGCCGGCGAGCGCGATGGGCGGGAGCTCCGAGTCGGCCTTCGAGGCGGCGACCCAGTAGGCGGCGTTGCCGACCGCGGCCGCGAGCGCGAGCAGCACGCCGAGCGGGTGCAGCGCCTCGCCGCCGATGCCCGAGATGAGCGCGAGCCCGACGAGCGCGACGCCGGCTCCGGCGAGCGTGAGCGCCGCGGGCGCCCGCCTCGTCATCGCCCACCCGAAGAAGACGAGCAGCACAGGACCGAGGAACTCGATCAGCAGCGCGAGCGAGGGCTCGATGTAGGCGACGGCGCTGAAGAACGCGAGCTGGCACAGGGCGACGGCCATGAGGCCGAGCAGCAGCACCTCCTTCCACGACCGCAGCGCCGCGCCCCAGCGGCCGCGCAGCAGCCACAGCGTCGGCGCGAGCAGCACGAGCGCGCCGCCGGCGATGCGCACGGTCGTGACGGCCCCCGCGCTCCAGCCGCTCGCGAGCAGCGCCGAGGCGAAGATGCCGGACAGGCCGAACGACGCCGAGCTCGCGAGCGCGAACGCGAGGCCGAGGGGTCGACGAGGGTGCATGGGCGGCTCACAGCAGTGCGAAGGACTACGATCGTGCTCACCACGGCAGGCACGCAGTCATGACCGTTGGCCCTGACAGTTCGTGAGCCTAACCGAGGAAGACCCGTGTCGCTGCCGTACCCCCGCGAGCTCGTGCGATCGCTGGAGTTCAGCGCCGAGCTGTGCAACCGGCGGCGGGAGGGGCTGCTCACGAGCGCCGCGAGCCTCCGCGAGCTGTGCTCGAGCTGGGACTTCCCGGGCGCGAGCGGTGTCTCGAAGGCCGATGCGGAGGCGACGTGGGCGCACCTGGCCACGATCGAGGCGCTCTGGGACCGGGACCGCGACGCCGTCGCGGCCATGGTCAACCGCATCTTCGGCGAGGCCGGCGCGCGCCCGCACCTCGTGCGCCACGACGGGCACGACTGGCACCTGCACGGCCTGCCGGCGGGCGCGCCGATCGCCGACGCGATCGTGGTGGACGCCGCCATGGCGTTCGTCGACCTCGTGCGGGCTGATGACACCGCCCGCTGCAAGCGCTGCGGCGACAGCCGGTGCGAGCGGATGTTCTTCGACCAGTCGCGCAACCGATCGCGGCGGTTCTGCTCCACCACGTGCCAGTCGCGCACGAACGTCGCGGCGTTCCGGGCTCGGCGCTCCTAGGGGACGTCCACCCGCTCCCAGGGAAGCGCATGGCACGCTTGTCGACCATGACCACGACCACGGCCCCCGGACCGGCCCCCTCGACGAGGCTCAAGCAGGGCATCACGACCCTGCTGCTGTTCTTCTTCATCGTCGGCGACACGCTCGGCGCCGGCATCTACACGCTCGTCGGCTCGATGGCGCAGGACGTCGGCGGGGCGATCTGGATCCCGCTCGTCCTCGCGCTCGTGCTGGCGCTGCTCACGGCCGGCACGTACGCCGAGCTGATCACCAAGTACCCGCACGCCGGCGGCGCCGCGCGCTTCGCCGAGCGCGCCTTCGACAAGCCGTACGTCACGTTCCTCATCGGCTGGCTCATGATCGCGTCGGGGATCACCACCTCCGCGGCGCTCGCCAACGCGTTCGCGGGCGACTACCTGCAGGCACTCGCGCCCGGCGCCCCCTCGATCGCCGTGACGCTCGTGTTCATCGCGCTGCTCGTGCTCATCAGCATCCGCGGCGTGCGGGAGTCGCTCATCGCGAACGTCGGCGCGACGCTCGTGGAGATGACGGGACTGATCATCATCATCGCGGTGGCGGCGATCGTCTTCGGCTCCGGTGGCGGCGACCCGACGCGGCTGACGACCTTCGCGGAGGGCGTGCCGCCGCTCTCGGGGGTCTTCGCCGCGACGATCACCGCGTTCTTCTCGTTCCTCGGGTTCGAGGCCGCCGCCAACATGGCGGAAGAGGTCAAGGACCCGAGCCGCTCCTACCCGCGCGCACTGTTCGGCGCCATCCTCACCGCCGCCGTCGTCTACCTGCTCATCGCGCTCGGCGCGGCCGTCGTCGTGCCGCTCGACCAGCTCGCGGCATCCGAGGGACCGCTGCTCGAGGTCATCGACGCGTCCGGCCTCGCGTTCCCGCCGTGGCTGTTCGCCATCATCGCGCTCGTCGCGATCGGCAACGGCGCCCTGCTGTTCCTGGTGATGGCCTCGCGCGCCACCTACGGGCTCGCCGAGGCGAAGCTGCTGCCGAAGGCGTTCGGCGCGGTGCTGAGCGGCCGCCGCACCCCGTGGGTCGCGATCGTGATCGTCGGCGCCGTGACGATGGCGATGTCGTTCGTCGGCGATGTCGGCACGCTCGCCGACACGACGGTGCTGCTGCTCGTGCTCGTGTTCATCTCCGCGAACGTCTCGGTGCTGGTGCTGAAGAAGGACGAGGTCGCGCACGAGCACTTCACGGCACCGCGCATCGTGTCGGTGCTCGCCCTCATCGCGTCGGTCGCGCTGCTGACGCAGCAGAGCGCGCAGACGTGGCTCATCGCCGGCGGCTACGTCGTCGTCGGCACCGTGCTGTTCCTGATCGCGCGCGCCGCGCGCCGCCGCGAGCACCGCGCCGGCACGGCCGACCCGACGAACACGAGCATCCCGCTCGGGTAGTCGCGGCGCCGCGCTCGACGGCAGAGGCCGCCGCCCTCGGGCGACGGCCTCTGCCGTGGACGCGCTGCGTCAGGCGCTGACGGACAGCTCGCTGCGCACGAGCGCCGCGAGCTCCTCGGCGATCGTCTGCGCCACGTGGCGCTCCTGCGCCTCGACCATCACGCGCACCATCTTCTCGGTGCCGGACGGCCGCAGCAGCACGCGACCGTCGGTGCCGAGCTCCGCCTCTGCCCTGGCCACGGCATCCGCGATCGGCTGGTTGCCGCGCAGGCCGAGCCGGTCGACGCCCGACACGTTGACGAGCACCTGCGGGTAGACCGTCATGACGGATGCGAGCTCGGCGAGGGTGCGACCGGTGCGCACCATCTCGGCCGCGATCTGCAGGCCGGTGAGGATGCCGTCGCCGGTGGTGGCGTGGTCGGAGAAGATGATGTGCCCGGACTGCTCGCCGCCGAGCGAGAGCCCGTACTCGCCGAGCGCCTCGAGCACGTAGCGGTCGCCGACGGCCGTCTGCACGAGCGCGATGCCGTGCTCGTCCATCGCGACCTTGAGGCCGAGGTTCGACATCACGGTCGCCACGAGCGTGTCCTGCACGAGCCGGCCGCGGCGCTTCTGCGCGACGGCGAGCATCGCCATGATCTGGTCGCCGTCGACGACGGCGCCGTTCGCGTCGATCGCGAGGCAGCGGTCGGCGTCGCCGTCGTGGGCGATGCCGAAGTCGGCGCCCGAGGTGCGCACGAGCGCGCGCAGCTGCTCGAGGTGCGTCGAGCCGACCTCGCGGTTGATGTTCACGCCGTCCGGGTCGTTGCCCATGACGGTCACCTTCGCGCCCGCGTCCGCGAACGCTCGCGGGCTCACGCCGGCCGCCGCCCCGTGGGCGCAGTCGAGCGCCACGTGCAGGCCGGCGAGGCTCACGTCGAGGGTGCCCAGCAGGTGCACGAGGTAGCGGTCCTCCGCGTCGGAGAAGCGGTGCACCGTGCCGACCTCGGCGCCGATCGGCCGCAGCGGCGTCGCCGTGAGCGCGAGCTCGATCTCGTCCTCAACCGCATCCGGCAGCTTGCGGCCGCCGGTGGCGAAGAACTTGATGCCGTTGTCGGGCGCCGGGTTGTGCGACGCCGACACCATCACGCCGAAGTCGGCGCCGATGTCCGCGACGAGGAACGCGGCAGCGGGCGTGGGGATGACCCCGGCGTCGAGCACGTCGACGCCGCTCGATGCGAGGCCGGCCGAGACCGCTGCGGTGATGAACTCGCCCGAGATGCGCGGATCACGCGCCACGACGGCGACAGGGCGCCGCCCCTCCTGCCGGGCTGTTCGCCCGAGCACGAGTGCGGCGCCCTGTGCCAGCGCCAACGCCGATTCTGCCGTGATGTCGAGACCTGCGAGGCCCCGTACTCCATCCGTGCCGAAGAGGCGCGACATCGATCAGCGCTTCGAGTACTGCGGCGCCTTGCGGGCCTTCTTGAGACCGGCCTTCTTGCGCTCGATGACGCGAGCGTCGCGCGAGAGGAAGCCGGCCTTCTTGAGCTCCGGTCGGTTGTTCTCGACGTCGATCTCGTTGAGCGCACGAGCGATGCCGAGGCGGAGCGCACCGGCCTGGCCGGAGGGGCCACCGCCCGAGATGCGGGCGATCACGTCGTAGCTGCCCGTGAGCTCGAGGAGCGTGAACGGGTCGTTGATGAGCTGCTGGTGCAGCTTGTTCGGGAAGTACTCCTCGAGCGTGCGGCCGTTCACGGTGAACGAGCCGGAGCCGGGAGCGAGGCGCACGCGGGCGATGGCCTGCTTGCGACGACCGACGGCCTGGCCGCCGATGTTGACGACGCGGGGGGCCTTGGGAGCCTCAGCCGCGGGCGTCTCGGTCGAGAAGCTCTCGGGAGCCTCGATGGAGTCTGCGATCTTCGCCATGTCTGATTCTCCTCGCGCCCTACTGGGCGACCTGGTCGAACGTGTAGGGGGTCGGCTGCTGCGCCGCGTGCGGGTGCTGCGGGCCTGCGTAGACCTTCAGCTTCTTGATCTGGGCGCGGCCGAGCGCGTTCTTCGGCAGCATGCCGCGGATCGCCTTCTCGACGGTGCGGACCGGGTAGCGGTCCAGCATCTCCTCGTAGCCGACCGCCTTGAGGCCGCCCGGGTAGCCCGAGTGGCGGTAGGCGACCTTCTTGGCGAGCTTCTGCCCCGTGAGCGCCACCTTCTCGGCGTTCACGATGATGACGAAGTCGCCCATGTCCATGTGGGGGGCGAACGTCGGCTTGTGCTTCCCGCGGAGCATGGCAGCCGCGTGGCTGGCCAGGCGGCCGAGGACCACGTCGGTGGCGTCGATGACGATCCAGTCGTGCTGGACGTCACTCGCCTTGGGCGAGTAGGTGCGAGTCATTGGTGCCTCACTGATCGAATGGATGGTCGTGAATCCCACTCCGAGGTGTTCGGCGCCGCGATGCGGCGGAACGATCCGGTGGAGGGCTCATTCGGGCACGCACAGGCTGCACGCACCAAGGATCGATCCTAGCCTCGATCAGGGCGTGCGGTCAACCGGACGTCGCGCTACCGGTCGATCGCGGGGTCGTACTGCTCCTCGTCGTCGTGCCAGACGACCTCGACGACCTCCTCGCGCGTGGCGGGCGCCTCGAGCGCCTCACCCTCGACCGGCTCGTCGACCGCGAGTGTCAGGCCGGCGAGCGGGTCGATGTCGGGCGCGGATGCGGTGAAGGCGTCGGGCACGACGACCCGGTCCTCGGCGGCGACCGTCGTGGCCGCCGCGGCAGGCGCATCCGTGCGCTCGGCCGGCTGCGGGGAGGGCTCGCCCTTCGCCTCGGCGCCCGCGGCGCTCCACGTGCGCGGGTCGGCGGCATCGGCGATGCGCATGAGCGACTGCACCTCCGCCATGAAGCCGTTCAGCTGCTGCTGCTGCCAGCGCAGGCCGCGGGCGCGGTCCTCCGCGTCGCGCAGCACGTCCTTCGTGTGGCCGGTCACGGCGGTGACGATGGCCTGCGCGCGCTGGCGCGCCTCGTCGAGCATCGCCGAGGCGCGCGCCTTCGCGCTCGCCTCGATCTGGGCGGCCTGCGCCTTCGACAGCTGCTCGTAGGCCTCCGACTGGTCCGCGACGTGCTTCGCGTGCGCGAGCGCCGACGCGACCTTCTCGTTGGCGTCCTGCGTGACGCGCTCGGCGTGCGCGACCGCCTGGTTGTGCAGGCGCAGGAACTCCTGCTGCGCCTCGTCCTGGCGACGCGTGAGCGCGGCGTCGAGCTCGACGCGGCGCGCCTTCGCCTCGCGGACGACCCGGTCGGCGTCGAGCTTCAGGTCGTCGGTCTCGCGCGTCGCCTGCGCGCGCAGCGCCGCCGCCGCCCGCTCGGCCTCGCCGAGCAGCACCTGCGCCTCGCGGTCGGCCTGCGACACCTTCTCGCCGAGCGAGCCGAGCTCCGCCTCGATCCGTGCGCGGTGCGCGGTCTGCTCGGTCTCGCTGCGGCGGCGGACGAGCTCGGCCTCGTGCTGCGCCTCCTGCAGCACGCGCTGGGCCTCCTCCTGGGCGTCGCGGCGGATCCGGTCGCGCTCCGCCGCGGCGTCGTCGAGCAGCCGCTGCGCGGAGGTCGACGCGTTGTGCACGAGCGTCGACGCCTGGTCCTCGGCGACCCGCAGGATCTCCGAGAAGCGCACGCGCGTCTGACGACCCTCCTCCACGTCGCCGTCGGCGGGCCCCTCGTCGCCGTCGTCGTCGAGCGTCTGCACCTGCTGCGCCAGCCGCAGCATCCGCGCCTCGGCCTGGTCGGCGCGCGAGACCGCGGCGTCGAGGTCCTCCGTCAGGTGCTGCGTGCGGGCCTCGGCCGCGATGGTCGCCGCCTCCCGCTCGCGCTGCGCCTCGGCGAGCGCGGACCGCAGCTCGGCGAGCGCGCCGTCGACCTGCTCCCGGTCGTACCCGCGGAACACCTGATCGAACGCGCCCTGCTGCTCCGACATGACCACTCCCGGCTCCGGCCGTTCCCGCGTCGGCCACCGCCATCCTAAGCCGGGAGCGGAACCGGCCCACCGGCCGGCGCCGCGCTGCGAGGATGGAGGGACATGACTCCCCACGGCATCATCTTCGACCTCGACGGCACCCTCACCGACTCCAAGGAGGGACTGCTGGCGAGCCTCCGCCACATGCACGACGCGGTCGGGTGGCAGCAGCCGAGCCAGGAGGAGCTGCTGCGCTGGCTCGGACCGCCGCTCGTGACCGTGCTCGCCGAGTCGGGCAGGACCGACGACGAGATCGCCGTCGCGCTCGCCGCCTTCCGGACGCGGATGGCCGACGGCGGCCTCGTGGACTCGAGCCTCTACCCCGGCGTCGACCGCCTGGTCGCCGACCTCGACGAGGCAGGCAGGCCGCTCGCGGTGGCGACGCACAAGATCCAGCGCGATGCCGAGACGGTCGTGGAGCACTACGCGATGCGCCACCGCTTCCGCGGCGTCCACGGCCGCATCGACGGCGAGGCGGGGCACTCGAAGGCGCCGGTGATCGCGCGCGCGATGGCGTCGCTCGGCATGCGGCCGGACGAGGTCGTCATGGTGGGCGACCGCATCAACGACATCGCCTCGGCACGCGAGCTGGGCGTGCGCTCGATCGGCGTCGCGTACGGCTACGGCGGCCACGACGAGCTGGACGCCGCCGGCGCCGACCGGATCGTCTAC
>JBAZPY010000031.1:0-9822 GCA_041645515.1 Agrococcus sp. | reverse complement strand
CGGCGTGATCTTGTCGCCGACGGCGGCGACGAGGCTCGCGATCGGCCCCATCAGCACCCGCCAGAAGCGCAGGAAGCGCGCCGAGCCGCGCAGCAGCGCGATCGCGTGCGTGCGGCCGACGGCGCGCGGGCTCGTGCCGACGAGGACGAACGAGACGACGATCATGACCCCGCCCGCGACGAGCAGCGTGATCCACCACTCCGTGACGAGCGAGTCGACGGCGAGCGCGATGAGCACCGCGGCGAGCGTCTCGCACATGATGCGGCCGAACTGCAGCGTCATGACGTGCCCGCGCAGGTCGTCGGCGATGGCGAGCATCGCTCGAGCGTGGCGCGCGGTGGCGGATGCATCCTGCAGCTCGGCGCGCGAGACCACGCCGAGCGCGGCGTCGGCGGCGGCGAGCCAGGCGCCGAACGCGATGAGCACCGCGGCGGCGGCGAAGAGGAGGATCTCGAACATCAGGGGAGGCGGCCCGGCGTGCCGCCGTCGTGCTCCTCGAACGCCGCCAGCAGCTTGTCCTGCAGGGTGAACATCTCGTCGCGCTCCGCCGGCTCGGCGTGGTCGAAGCCGAGCAGGTGCAGCAGGCCGTGGGTGGTCAGCAGCCGCAGCTCCGCCATGAGGCTGTGGCCGGCCTCGACGGCCTGCGCCTGCGCGACCTCGGGGCACAGCACGATGTCGCCGAGCAGGCCCGCGGGCGTCAGCCGGTCGTGCGCGCCGGGGCGCAGCTCGTCCATCGGGAACGACAGCACGTCGGTCGGGCCGGGCTCGTCCATCCACTGCACATGCAGCTGCTCCATCGCGGCGACGTCGACGAGCACGATCGCCACGTCGGCGTCGGGGTGCACGAAGAGCCGCTCGAGGTCGAAGGCGACGAGCCGGATCAGCTGCGCCTCGTCGACCGACGCATCCGTCTCGTTCAGCAGGTCGATCGCCATCAGCCCCTCCGCCCGCGCTGGTGCGACTGCTGCGGCTTGCGCGCCTGCTTCGCCATCTGGCGCTGGTCGTGCTCGGTGTAGGCGTCGACGATCTCGCCCACGAGCGAGTGGCGCACGACGTCGGCGCTCGTCAGCACCGCGAAGTGGATGTCGTCGATGCGGCCGAGCACCTGCTGCGCGACCTGCAGCCCGGAGGTGCCTGCGGGCAGGTCGACCTGCGTGGAGTCGCCGGTGACGACCATCTGCGAGCCGAAGCCGAGGCGGGTGAGGAACATCTTCATCTGCTCGGGGGTCGTGTTCTGCGCCTCGTCGAGCACGATGAACGAGTCGTTGAGCGTGCGCCCGCGCATGTATGCGAGCGGCGCGACCTCGACGACACCGGTCGCGAGCAGCTTCGGCACGAGCTCCGGGTCCATCATCTCGTTGAGCGCGTCGTAGAGCGGTCGCAGGTAGGGGTCGATCTTGTCGGTGAGGGTGCCCGGCAGGAAGCCCAGCCGCTCGCCGGCCTCCACAGCTGGACGGGTGAGGATGATGCGGTTGACCTCCTTGCGGTGGAGGGCCTGCACGGCCTTCGCCATCGCGAGGTAGGTCTTGCCGGTGCCGGCGGGGCCGACGCCGAAGACGATCGTGTGGTGGTCGATCGCCTCGACGTAGGCGCGCTGGCCCTCCGTCTTCGCGCGGATCGACTTGCCGCGGGCGGTGAGGATCGCCTCTCCCATCGCGTCGGAGAGGCTGCGGGTGGAGTCCTGGCGCAGGATGCGGGTGCCCTCCGCGACCTCGGTCTGGCTCAGGTCGGCGCCCTGGCGCACGAGGTCGACGAGCTCCTGCACGAGCCGGCCCGCGACCGTCACGTCCTCCTCGGGACCCTCGAGCGTGACGAGGTTGCCGCGCACGGCGACCCGCACATCGGGATGCTCGTGCTCGAGCCGCGTCAGCAGCCGGTCCTGCGGCCCGAGGAGCCGCACCATCTCGATGCCGTCGATCTCGATCGACTGGGTTGCGTCAGGCAAGCGAGCCCTCTCCGAGCGATCCGCCCAGCACGTGCGCGTGGGCGTGGAAGACGGTCTGGCCGGCGAGCTCGCCGGTGTTGAAGACGAGGCGGAAGTCGCCGTCGCCCCGCTCGCGCGCGATCGCCTGCGCCGCCTGGATCATCTCGGCGAGCAGGTCCGGGTCGCCGGCGGCGAGCTCGACGACGTCGCGGTACGCGGGCGTCTTCGGCACCACGAGCACGTGCATCGGCGCCTGGGGGTGGATGTCTGTGAACGCGATGATGCGATCGGTCTCGAGCACGATCTCGGCGGGGATCTCGCGGGCGATGATCTTCTCGAACACGGTGGGCTCAGCCATGCCGATCAGCCTACCTTCGCGCCGCTCACCAGCGGCCGAGCCGCATGGAGAGCGCCGAGATCGCGGCGAGCCCGGCGGTGGAGGTGCGGAGCACGTGGTCGCCCATGCGCACGCGCACGCCGCCGGCCGCCTCGAGCCGCTCCATCTCGGCGGGGTCGATGCCGCCCTCGGGGCCGACGATGAGCAGGATGTCGCGGTCGAGCGGCACGTCGGCGAGCGACTGCTCGGCGGTCGGGTCGAGCACGACCGGCCGCCAGGTGAAGCCGAGCTGGGCGAGCCCGTCGGCGTCGACCACGGGCACGACCTCCGGCAGCCTCGGGCGGAGGGCCTGCTTCCCCGCCTCGCGCACGACCCTGCGCCAGCGGTCGAGCGACTTCTCGGCCTTGTCGCCCTTCCACTGCACGACGCTGCGGCGCGCCTGCCACGGCACGATCACGTCGACGCCCAGCTCGGTCGACGCCTGCACCGCGAGCTCCGCGCGGTCGCCCTTGGCGAGCGCCTGCGCGAGCCCGATGCGCGGCGTCGCGGGCGGCACGAACTCGATGCGGTGCAGCACGACGTCGACGCCGTCGCGCTCGGCCCGGTCGATCACGCCCTCGGCGAGGGTGCCGCGGCCGTCGCTCACGAGCACCCGCTCGCCGCGCCGCATGCGCGACACGACGGCGGCGTGGTGCGCCTCCTCCCCCGTGAGCGTCACCACGTCGCCGGCGGTCGCGCCCTCGAGCGCGTCATGCCAGTAGCAGTGCGCCATCAGAGCCGGAGGCGGTCGCGCATCTTCGCGAACAGCCCCTGCTTGAACTGCGCGAGGTGGGGAGCCGGCGCCTTGGTGCGGTCGCGCAGCTCGCGCAGCAGCTCCTCGGTGCGCCGGTCGAGCTTCTGCGGCGTCACCACCTGCACGCCGAGCTTGAGGTCGCCGCGACCCGCGCCGCGCAGGCGCGTGACGCCGCGGTCGGCGACCGTGAGGACGTCGCCCGACTGCGTGCCGGGCCGCACCTCGACCTCGACCGGGCCGTCGATCGCCTCGACGCGTGCTCGGGCGCCGAGCGCCGCATCCGGCATCGACACCTCGAGGGTCGCCAGCAGGTCGTCGCCCGATCGGCTGAAGACCTCGTGGTGGCGCACGTTGACCTCGAGGTAGAGCGTGCCCGCGGGACCGCCGGCCTCACCCACCTCACCCTGGCCGGGCAGCTGGATGCGCAGGCCGGTGTCGACGCCCGCGGGGATGTCGACGGGGATGGTCCGCTCGGCGCGCACGCGGCCGTGCCCGGCGCACGTCTGGCACGGGCTCGGGATGACGGTGCCGTAGCCCTGGCAGATCGCGCACGGCTGGCTCGTGACGACGTTGCCGAGCAGCGAGCGCACCTGCCGCTGCACGTGACCGGAGCCGCCGCACATCGAGCAGCGCTCCGGGCTCGTGCCGGGCGCCGTGCAGGCGCCGCCACACGTCTCGCACAGCACGGCGGTCTGCACGCGCAGCTCGCGGTGCACGCCGAACACCACGTCGGCGAGGTCGAGGTCGACGCGCAGCAGGCTGTCCTGGCCGGGCTGCCGGCGCGACCGCGGTCCCTGCGAGCGGCCGCCGCCGAAGAACTGCTCGAAGATGTCGCCAAAACCGAACTGGCCCGCGCCGAACGCGCCCGCGCCGGACGGGCCGCGGTCGTACTCGGCGCGCGACTGCGGGTCGCCCAGCACGTCGTACGCGTGCGTGACGGTCTTGAAGCGCTCCGCCGCGTCCTCGCTCGGGTTGACGTCGGGGTGCAGCTCGCGGGCGAGCCTGCGGTACGCCTTCTTGATCTCGTCCTGGCCGGCGTCGCGCGCGACGCCGAGGGTCTCGTAGTGGTCAGTCACTCAGTCCTCGCTCAGCAGCCGCGTCAGGTAGCGCGCCACTGCGCGCACCGCGGCCATGTTTCCTGCGTAGTCCATCCGGGTCGGGCCCAGCACGCCCACATGCCCCTCGAGCCGGGAGTCGCTGTAGGTCGACGCCACGACGGCGGCCTCCCCGAGCGGCCCCGACAGCTCGCGGCCGATGCGGGTCGTCACCTCGCCCTCAGCGCCCATCTCGTCGAAGAGCCGCAGCAGGGTCACCTGCTCCTCGATCGCGTCGAGCACCGGCGTGACGCGACCGTGGAAGTCGCGCTCCTCGCGCACGAGGTGCGAGGCGCCGGCCATGACGATGCGATCGCCGCCGGCGGCCTGCAGCATCTCGGTGAGCGCGTGCGCGACCGCGGCGGTCGCGGTCTGCAGGGCCGGCGGGGCGGATGCGGCTGCCGATGACAGCCGCTCGACGGCGTCGGTGGGCGGGAGATCGGCGACGGTCTCGGTGAAGGCGCGGCCGAGGGCGGTCGCCTGCTGGGGCTCGATGCGCTGCTGCGCGTCGAGCACCCGCTGCTCGACGCGGCCGGAGTCGAGGATCAGCACGGCGAGCAGCCGCGTCTCGGTGACGGCGACGAGCTCGACGCGACGCACGCCCGCGGGGCGGCGCATCGGCACCTGCACCAGCGCGACCTGGTTGGTGAGGCTCGAGAGCAGCCTGGCGGTGCGGGCGAGCACGTCGTCGCGATCGACCGCCTCGTCGAGGAAGCGCGCGATGGCCATCCGCTGCGCGGGCGTGAGCGGCTGCATGCGCTGCAGCCGGTCGACGAAGACCCGGTAGCCCTTGTCGGTCGGCACCCGCCCGGAGGACGTGTGCGGGGCGACGATCAGCTCCTCCTCCTCGAGGAGCGCCATGTCGTTGCGGATGGTGGCGGCGGAGACGCCGAACGCGTGGCGCTCGACGATCGACTTCGAGCCCACCGGCTCGCGCATGGCGACGTAGTCCTGCACGATCGCGCGGAGCACGTCGAGACCGCGATCCGAGACCATCCGCGCTCCCCTCGTCCGTGAGCACCGCATCCGCTGCCGGAACGGTGCCGCTCCGCCTGGCACTCTCGTCTACTGACTGCCAATCCTACCGCGCGTCGCGGCCGTTCGGATGGGATGCACAGCCGTTCAGGCACACAATGAAGCCGCGAAAGGTCCCGCGCTCCGCGAGGCTCACACGAAAGGCACGCCATGTCCGATCCCAACGCTCCCCGTGGGGAGCAGCCAGATCCGTCCGAGCAGCCCGTCGATGGGTTCGCCGTGACGGACGAGCAGCACGCCGCCCCCAGCGCCCCCGCGGCGCCCGGCGTCGGCGAGCCGGCGCAGTCGTTCTCCTCCCCCGCCGTCACCCCCGAGGCCCCCGGCCAGCCGGCCTTCAGCGCCGACGGTCAGGGCTGGCAGCACGGCCAGCAGCACCCCGGCCAGCCTTCCGCGCCGCAGTTCGGCGAGCAGCCCACGGGCGGGGCGAGCGCCGCGCCGCGGCCCGGTCAGGACCCGTCGGCCCCGCAGGGCCAGCCCTCCTACGGCCAGCCCCAGTACGGACAGCCGCAGCAGGGACAGCCGCAGCAGGGACAGCCGCAGCAGGGACAGCCGCAGTACGGGCAGCCGCAGTACGGGCAGCCGGGACAGGCCGGCCAGCCGCCGTTCGGCCAGCCCGGTCAGCCCCCGTACGGCCAGCCCCAGTACGGCGCGGGCCAGCCGCAGCACGGGGCGGGTCCCCAGTACGGCGGCGGCCAGCCGCAGTACGGCGCCCCCGGGCAGCCGCAGTACGCAGCCGCCGCCCCGATGTCGCCCGTCGACGAGAAGAACGCCGGCATGTGGGGTCACCTCTCGGGCCTCTCGACGATCGTCACCGGCGGCTACGGCGGCTGGATCGGCCCGCTCATCGTCTACATGATCTACAAGGACCGCAGCGCCTTCGCGAAGCAGGAGTCGAAGGAGGCGCTGAACTTCGGCATCCTCATGACGATCCTCACGGTCGGCCTGCTGGTGGTCGGCACGATCCTCAGCATCGTCGGCATCGGCTTCCTGCTGCTCGCGCTGTGGTGGGTGCCGGGCCTGCTGCAGGTGATCTTCTCGATCATCGGCGGCGTCCGCGTCAACAACGGCGGCTCGTACCGCTACCCGTTCAACTGGCGGATGATCAAGTAGCGCGAGCCCTCAGATCCTTACAGGCTCAGGGCAGCAGCCGCCGCACCACCGCGTCGGCCAGGAGCCGCCCGCGCAGCGTCGGGACCACCCGGCCGGCGAGGGCGGCTCTGCCGTCGACGAGGTCGTCGGCGATGAGCCCGGCGACCGCGCTGCGGCCCGTGGGCTCGAGCACGTCGATCGGCAGCCCGTCGGCGATGCGCGACTCGAGCAGCACCCGCTCGACGCGGCGCGTCGCGCCGTCGAGCACCTCGCGCGCGAGCGCGGGCGAGGCGCCGGCCACGAGCCGGTCCCGGTACGCGGCCGGATGCTTCACGTTCCACCAGCGCACGCCGCCGACGTGGCTGTGGGCGCCCGGCCCGAAGCCCCACCAGTCCTGGCCGCGCCAGTACGCGAGATTGTGGCGGGCGACGCGGCCGCCGCGCGCCCAGTTCGACACCTCGTACCAGCCGTAGCCCGCGGCCGTGAGGGTCGCGTCCGCCGCCTCGTACATCGCCGCCTGCAGGTCGTCATCGGGTGCGGCGAGCTCGCCGCGGCGGATGCGCCGGGCGAGCGCCGTGCCGTCCTCGACGATGAGGGCGTACGCCGAGATGTGGTCAGGCGACATCGCGACCGCGGCGTCGAGCGATCGCTGCCAGTCGGCGAGCGACTCCCCCGGCGCGCCGTAGATGAGGTCGATCGACACCTCGAGGCCGGCGTCGCGCGCCCACGCGACGACCTGCGGCACGCGCTCGGGGTCGTGGGTGCGGTCGAGCGCGGCGAGCACGTGCGGCACCGCCGACTGCATGCCGAACGAGACGCGGGTGACGCCGCCCGCCCGCAGCTGCGCGAGGCCAGCCGCGTCGATGGAGTCGGGGTTCGCCTCGACCGAGACCTCCGCGCCCTCCGCGATGCCGAACGCATCCCGCACGCCCGCCAGCATCGTCAGCAGATCGGCCGCCGGCAGCAGGGTCGGCGTGCCACCGCCGAAGAACACGGTCTGCGCCGGGCGCAACGGCCCGAGCTCGCCGAGCACGCCGGCCGCGATGGCGATCTCGGCGGCGACGTCGCCGGGGTAGCCCGCGCGCGTCGCACCGCGCAGCTCGTCGGCCGTGTAGGTGTTGAAGTCGCAGTAGCCGCACCGCACCGAGCAGAACGGCACGTGCAGGTAGACGCCGAACGGGCCCTCGACCGCCGTGCCCGCAGGCAGGCGTCCGTCGGCCGGCGCGGCCTCGCCCTCAGGCAGCCGCCCCATGGTCAGCGGACGTCGATCGACCGGAGGACGTCCATGAACCGGTCGTGGTAGCGGCGGCGCAGCGCCTTCGCGACGGGGCCGCCGAGCTTCGCCCACCACGCCTCCTGGCGGACGATCGCGCGGAAATGCAGGAACACGGTCTCGTCCTCGGCGATCTCGACGGTGAAGCGCTCCTCGCCGGCGAGCGGGTGGCCCTCGAGCGAGCCGATGATGACGATGTGCGTGGTCGGCTCGTCCTCGACCGCGATCACGCGCATGGGCGCGTGGATCGTGACGCCCGCGACGCGGATGCGCTGGTCGACGGAGTCGCCGGGCTGCAGGAAGGCCTCGCCGTCGGGACCGAAGTCCTGCTGCGGCTCGATGCTGGCGGCGCGGGTGGCCTCGGTGCCGTCGAAGCCGACCGGGCGGTAGACGCTGCCCTCGTCGGTGCCGACGATGTCGACCTCGATGCCCGAGAGCCGCTGGACCTTCCAGGTGCGCAGCGCTGCGACCGCCGCGTCGTAGCGGGGCCGGCCGTGGCCGATGCGGGCGCGCTTCTGCACGACCTCGAAGCCCTTCGGCGGGAACCGCTGGAAGTCGAAGTGCCCGGTGGCACCCACGGCGCCGTAGTTCGTCGCGCGCTCGGCGATGGGCTTCACTGTGCTGCCTTCCTCACGTGTGCTGCCTGCTTCACTTCGCGTCCTTCTTCGTCTCGCCGGTGGAGAGGGCGGCGATGAACGCCTCCTGGGGGACCTCGACGCGGCCGACCATCTTCATACGCTTCTTGCCCTCCTTCTGCTTCTCCAGCAGCTTGCGCTTGCGGGTGATGTCGCCGCCGTAGCACTTGGCGAGCACATCCTTGCGGATGGCTCGGATCGTCTCGCGGGCGATGATGCGAGCGCCGATGGCGGCCTGGATCGGCACCTCGAACTGCTGCCGCGGGATGAGCTCGCGCAGCTTGCCGGCCATCAGCACGCCGTAGGCGTAGGCCTTGTCGCGGTGCACGATGGCGCTGAAGGCGTCGACCTGCTCGCCCTGCAGCAGGATGTCGACCTTGACGAGGTCGCCCTCCTCCTCGCCGTCGACCTCGTAGTCGAGCGACGCGTAGCCCTGCGTCTTCGACTTCAGCTGGTCGAAGAAGTCGAAGACGATCTCGCCCAGCGGCAGCCGGTAGCGCAGCTCGACGCGGTCCTCCGACAGGTACTCCATGCCGTTCAGGGTGCCGCGCCGCTGCTGGCACAGCTCCATGATCGCGCCGACGTAGTCCTTCGGCGCGAGGATCGTCGCGCGCACCATCGGCTCGACGACCGAGAGGATCTTGCCGTCGGGGAACTCGCTCGGGTTGGTGACGATGTGCGGCTGCTTGTCCTCGGTGAGCACCTGGTAGGGCACGCTCGGCGCGGTGGCGATGAGGTCGAGGTTGAACTCGCGCTCGAGCCGCTCGGTGATGATCTCGAGGTGCAGCAGGCCCAGGAAGCCGCAGCGGAAGCCGAAGCCGAGCGCGACGGAGGTCTCCGGCTCGTAGACGAGCGCCGCATCCGACAGCTTGAGCTTGTCGAGCGCCTCGCGCAGCACCGGGTAGTCGCTGCCGTCGATCGGGTACAGGCCCGAGAAGACCATCGGCTTCGGCTCGGCGTAGCCCTTCAGGGGGACGGTCGCCGGCGTCTTCACCGTCGTAACCGTGTCGCCGACCTTCGACAGGCGGACATCCTTGACGCCGGTGATGAGGTAGCCGACCTCGCCGACGCTCAGGCCCTTCGCGGGGATCGGCTCCGGGCTCGAGACGCCGATCTCGAGCGCCTCGTGCTTCGAGCCGGTCGACATCATCACGACCTGCTCGCGCGGCCGCAGCGTGCCGTCGACCATGCGCACGTAGGTGACGACGCCGCGGTAGGCGTCGTAGACGGAGTCGAAGATCATCGCGCGAGCGGGGCCGTCGACGTCGCCGGTGGGCGCCGGCACGGTGCGCACGACGCGGTCGAGCAGCGCGTCGACGCCCACGCCGGTCTTGCCGCTCACGCGGAGCACGTCGTCGGGGTCGCCGCCGATGAGGCGGGCGATCTCCGCGGCGTACTTCTCGGGGTCCGCGGCCGGCAGGTCGATCTTGTTGAGCACCGGGATGATCTCGAGATCGTTGTCCATCGCGAGGTACAGGTTCGCGAGCGTCTGCGCCTCGATGCCCTGCGCGGCGTCGACGAGCAGGATCGCGCCCTCGCACGCGGCGAGCGAGCGCGACACCTCGTACGTGAAGTCGACGTGGCCGGGGGTGTCGATCATGTTCAGGGCGAACGTGTCGCCGTCGAGCGCCCACGGCATCCG
>JBAZPY010000030.1:0-9899 GCA_041645515.1 Agrococcus sp. | reverse complement strand
TGGATCGCCATCGCGTTGAGGGGGCGATCCTGGGTGTCGAACAGCCGATCGAGCCGGCGGCCGCCGATGGACACGAGGACGGTGTCAGCCACGACCCCGTCCTCGTCGACGGCGAAGGCTCCGACGTCCCCGGTGTCGTAGCGGAGGAACGGCATGGCCCGGTTCCAGAGGTCGGTGAGGACGATGCGCCCCTCCTGCCCTGGACCGGCGGGCTCATCCGATCCGTCCCGGAGGATCTCGATGTGGTACCCCGCGACGTTGATCCGGTAGGCGTGCTCACCCGGTGCCGCCTGGGCCATGAGCCCGTTCTCGGTGTTGGAGTACCGGGCGACGAGCGGGCGGCCGAACACCTTGGGCGACGACTCGCGCAGGTACGCGCTGGGAGCCTCTCCGACGGAGATCACCCCCGCCACGTGGTCGCGGACGTGCATGCCTCGCTCGTCTGCGACGCGGCACAGCTGCTCGAGGCCCGAGGCGTAGCCAAGCAGCGTCACCGGATGCCGGCTGTGCCGGATCCCGACGAGGACCTCGCGCGCCCTGGCTGCGTCGAGCGTGCGGACGTCGATGGGCGTGAGCCCCTCCTTGAGCCTGCGCAGTCGCCCCTTGTTGTGCTGGTCGTCCCAGACGCGCAGGTAGAGCAGCGGCGTGCCCAGCCGGTAGCCGGCCCGCTGGGCGAGCGCGAGGGTGTCGGCCCGGTTGCGAGACGCCTTGCCCTCGTCCCAGAGCGCCTCGAACGGGCTGGCCGTGGAGCCCGAGGTGTAGTGGGGATGCAGCTTCGACCGGTCCGCGCCGCGCGCGAGCATCGCCGGGCCGTGGGCGCGGAACGTCGCCTTGTCGACGACCGGCAGCTCGGAGAGGTCCTCCGTCGTGCAGCGCGAGTAGAAGTCGGTGTGCTCGACCGCGTACCGGGTGATGTCCTTCAGCCTGGTGCGACGCACGTCGAACGCGTGCGGCGAACGAGGGGCGTCGAGCAGCGCGTCGACATCGGCCACCGCGGCGGCGACGCGGCCTCCACGAGCGCGATCGAGCGTCCAGTAGGCCGCTCGACGGCCGGCGGCTGCAAGATCCATGCGCGGCTCCTCACGACAAGGCCCACTCGGCCCCGGAGCGGACTGCTCGCCCATCGGTGGCCCTGGAAGACGAGTGCTATGCGCGAACGTAGTCGCCGGACAGGATGGACGCCTTTGCCAGCGCTTCAGGTCGCCTCAGCCTTGAGTGCGGTCGTGCCCGCTCACAGGAGCTGATGGCTCCCGGGGCGATCCGACCGATCGCCCCGGGAGCCCGTGCTGCGCATGTCAGAGCCCGAAGGCCCCGCCGCTCACCAGGATGAAGATGCCGAGGCCGATCAGCACGATCGGGAACAGGATGTGCTCCCAGCGCTCCAGCACCTCTGCGATCGGACGTCGTGTGGCGATGAACTTCGCTGCCGCGACCAGCACTCCGACCAGCGCGAGGAACACGGCACAATACGCGACCACGGCCGCAGGACCCACGCTGAGGAAGACCGGGACGTAGACGCCGATGTTGTCCCCGCCGTTCGCGAACGTGACACCCGCCACGGCCCAGACCCCGACCTTCTTGCCTTCGATCTTGGCCTCGTCGTCATCGTCGTCGTCGTCACCGCGACGGCGCCACGCCTGCCAGGCGGCCCAGAGCCCCAATCCCAGCGGGATCAGGCCGAAGTAGGGGATGACCCCGGGAGGCAGGAACGCTCCAGCGCCGAGGGTCACGAGGACGGCGGCGCCGAGGATGCCCGCGAACCCCAGGTACTGCCCGACCAGGATTCGAACCGTCGTGCCGCGTTGCCCGGCGCCCCGCGCGAAGAACAGCGAGAGCACGATGATGTCGTCGATGTTGGTGACGAGGAACAGGCCGATCGCCTGAACGATGGAGACGAGGATCACGCCGTCACCTCGGCCGCGCAGCTCTCCGGTGACGTGCAGTCGCCGATGCACTCGGCTCCATGGTCCACCGCCAAGGTGGTGTCGAGCAGGGCGGTGAGCGCTCGTGCGAGACGGGTGTCGGCGATCTCGTACCGGGTCCGGCGCCCCTCCGGCTCGGCCACGACGATGCCGCACTCGCGAAGGCAGGTCAGGTGGTTCGAGACGTTGGATGGGCTCAGATCCAGCGCGCGGGCGAGCGCCGCGGGGTAGATCGGGCCGTCGAGCAGGGTCATGAGGATTCGTGAGCGGGTCGGGTCGGCCATCGCTCGGCCGAGCCGATTCATCACGTCAAGGCGGTCACCTATAGTCAGCACCCGATGAATATACACGCACTGATGTAGTAACCCGAATCGTGCACCGACGCGCGCTCAGCGACACTGGCCGGTCACCCGTCGGCGCCTAGACCGCTTCTCGCTGCGGCAGCTCGTCGGGCCTTTGCTCACCGCGCTGTCGGGACCGCTCACCGCGGAGCATCTGCAGCAGGCCGAGCCCCACGCCGACCCCGATGGCGACGTCGGCGAGATTGCCGATGAAGAGGTCGCCGTAGGCGAGGAAGTCGGTGACGTGGCCGTAGCCGAAGCCGGGCGGGGCGAGGAGACGATCGATGAGATTGCCCACCGCTCCGCCCCAGACGAACCCGATTGCGCTCGCCCAACCGATCGACGTCGCGCGGCGCGCGGCGAAGAACAGCGCGATCGTCGCTGCGACTCCGAGCACCGTGAACACCCAGGTGCTGCCGGATCCGAGAGACATGACCGCGCCGGGGTTGAACGCGAGCTGGAGTCCCAGCAGGTCGCCGATCAACGGGATGCGCTCCTGCTCGCTCAACCGGGCGAGCGCCATGGCCTTCGTGCCCTGGTCCACGACACAGGCCGCGATGGCCACCACGCACGCGACGATGAACCCTCGACGGCGCGTCATCGTGAGCCTCGCGCGCAGCAGCGGCAGCGCAGCACTCGACTCTGGCGAGCGCCCTCCGACTCAAGGACGGACGAAGGTCTGAGCATGGGTGGTAGTCCTCGATGATCGGGGAGCGCGAGCGCTCATGGATGCGCCGTGCGCAGAGCACGCAGGCGGTCGCGAACCGGTGAGCGAGCGACTCGAGCCTATCGGCGGCCGGCTCCGTGCGCGGGCAGCCCATGCACGTGTGGACCGGACATCATCGAGTGTATAGTCAGTGCATGCTGACTCTCGCGTCTCATGTCGACGTCATGAACCGTCTGGGCCGCGCGATGGCGGACCCGACCCGCTCCCGGATCCTGCTCGAGCTCCTCCGAGGACCGGGCTACCCGGGGAGGCTGGCCGAATCGCTGCACCTGACCCGGACGAACGTGTCCAATCATCTCGCATGCCTGCGAGGCTGCGGGCTCGTGGTCGCGACACCGGACGGGCGCCGCACCCGGTATGAGGTCGCCGATCCGCACCTGGCCCGGGCGATCTCGCTCCTGGTGGACACCGTGCTCGCGCACGACGACGGTGCACCGTGCACGGATGAGCACTGCGACGTGCCGCTCTGCTGCGACACGGCGACGACCGCAGGCGACGCGCTGTGAGCGACGAGTGCTGCGGCCCCGACGAGCCGCGCAAGGCGAGCACCGTGCGTCGCATCGAGCCCGCTCGCCCGGACGCGGCCGGCGACGTCTGCTGCGAGCCCGACGACGCCCGCCTCACGATCCGCGCGCATGCGCCCGCGGGAGGGCATGGCGATGGCGAAGCGTGCTGCGGACCGGACTCGACCTCCGGCGCGGGAGCAGAGGCGGACCACTTCGAGGCGCGCCCGCCGTGGTGGCGTGACGCCGCGCTGCTGCCGTCCGCGATCGCTGGGGTGCTCCTCCTCGCCGGATACGTCCTCGAATGGACCGGCGTCCCCGTCGCGGCCACGATCCTGCAGGCCATCGCGCTCATCGCCGGCGCGTACACCTTCGTCCCGGGCGCTGTCCGCCGGCTGCTGCGCGGCCGCCTCGGCGTCGGGCTGCTGATGACCATCGCCGCGGTCGGCGCTGTGCTGCTCGGCCACGTCGGCGAGGCGGCCGCGCTGGCCTTCCTGTTCTCCCTCGCCGAAGCACTGGAAGACCGGGCGATGGACCGCGCCAAGGAGGGTCTTCGAGCCCTGCTCTCGCTCATCCCCGACACCGTGCGGGTGTCGCGCGTGGACGGGGACGTGATGGTTCCCGCGGCGGAGGTGCGCGAGCTGGACATCCTCGTCGTGGGCGCCGGCGAACGCATCGCGACCGACGGCGTGGTCGTCGAGGGCCGGTCGAGCCTGGACACGTCCGCGGTGACCGGCGAATCCATCCCCGTCGAGGTCGGTCCCGCAGACCCCGTCCTCGCCGGATCGGTGAACGGTTCCGCCACGCTGCGGATCGAAGCCACCGCGGACGGGCGGGACAACTCCCTCACCCAGATCGTCGCGCTCGTCGAGCAGGCACATGCCCGCAAGGGCGACCGAGCGCGCCTCGCCGATCGCATCGCCCGGCCCCTCGTCCCGGCGGTCCTGGTCATCGCCGGCCTCGTCGCTCTGTTCGGCGTGATCATCGGCGACCCGTGGACCTGGATCGAGCGCGCCCTCGTCGTCCTGGTCGCGGCGTCGCCCTGCGCCCTCGCGATCGCCGTGCCGGTCACCGTCATCAGCGCGATCGGTGCAGCCTCGAAGTTCGGTGTGGTGATCAAGTCCGGGGAGGCGTTCGAGCAGCTCGGCACGATCCGCGCCGTCGCGCTGGACAAGACCGGCACCCTCACTCGCAACGAGCCCACCGTCGCCGAGGTGCAGGCCTCGACCGGTGTGGCTCGGGACGACCTGCTCGGCTGGGCGGCCGCGGTGGAGGCGACCAGCACCCATCCGCTCGCCGCAGCCATCCTCGCCGCCGCACCGATCACTGCCGCCGCGACGGACGTGACAGAACAGGCCGGCCACGGCATGACCGGTCGCGTCGACGACCGCACCATCCGGGTCGGCAACGCTCGCTGGCTGGACCCGGGCGACCTCCGCGCGTCGGCCGACACGATGGCCGCCCGAGGCATGACCGTGGTGGTCGTCGAGGTGGATGGGCGGATCGCCGGGCTGATCGGGGTCCGGGACGAGCTGCGGCCGGAATCCGCCGCGACGGTGCAGATGCTGCACGATCAGGGCATCGAGACGATCATGCTCACGGGCGACAACGACCGCACCGCCCGCGCGATCGCGCAGGAGGCGGGCATCCGCGACGTCCGGGCGGAGCAGCTGCCCAAGGACAAGGCCGACGCGATCGCCGCCCTGGTGGCATCCCGACCGACGGCGATGGTCGGCGACGGCATCAACGACGCGCCAGCCCTGGCCACCGCGACCGTGGGCATCGCGATGGGCGTCAAGGGGTCGGCGGCAGCGATCGAGTCGGCCGACGTCGCCTTCACCGGCCACGACCTGCGCCTGATCCCGGGCGCCCTCGCGCACGCGAGGCGTGGGCGGCGCATCATGACCGCGAACGTCGGGCTGGCCCTGGCGATCATCGTCGTGCTGTTCCCGCTCGCCCTCTTCGGGGTGCTGGGCCTTGCTGGAGTCGTGCTGGTGCACGAGGTCGCCGAGGTGCTCGTCATCCTCAACGGCGTCCGCGCGGCTCGCCGTCCGGCCTCGTTGCGGCAGCTGGCCGCGGCGCCCGCCGCGCGTCGTCAGCCGGTGGAGGCCTGAGCACCCGCGCCGTCCGCTCGCGAGCGCCCCACCGAGTCCGCGGTCCGGCCGAAGGATGCCGCCGCACGACCTGTCCGCTTCGCAGATCGTGAGGTAGGCTAACGACATGCCTGCCATCGCCCTCGCCGACTCCCTCCGAGTGGCGCTCGTGCGCATGGGACGCCGCATGCGCCGCGAGCGCGCCGACGAGAACCTGTCGCTCCACCACCTGTCCGCGCTCGGCGCGATGCAGCAGCTGGAGGAGCCGACGCTCGCCCGCATCGCCGCCGCCGAGTGCGTCAAGCCGCCCAGCATGGTGAAGACCCTGCAGCACCTGGAGTCGCTCGGCTACGTCGAGCGCAGCGCCCACCCGAGCGATGGGCGCATGGTGATCTTCCGCATCAGCGCCAAGGGCGAGCAGATGATCAACGAGACCCGCGAGCGCCGCAACCGGGCGCTCGCCGACGCGATCGAGCAGCTCGACGCGGAGGACCGCGCCACGCTCGAGCGTGCCGTGCCGATCATCGAACGGCTGGCCGAGCAATGATGTTCAGGAGCTTGCGCCTCTTCAACTACCGCACGTGGTTCACCGGCGCCCTCATCTCGAACGTCGGGGCGTGGATGCAGTCCACGGCCCTGTCGTGGACGGTCCTCACCGTGCTCACGGACAACGACGCATCCGCCGTCGGCATCAACATGGCCCTGCAGTTCGGGCCGCAGCTGCTGCTCGTGCCCGTCTCCGGGCTCATCGCCGACAAGTACGACCGCCGCAAGGTGCTGCTCGTGACGCAGTCGGCGATGGGGGTGCTCGCGCTCATCCTCGGCGTGGTCGTCACGGCCGGGATCGTCGAGCTGTGGCACGTGCAGCTGTTCGCGCTCGCGTTCGGCATCGTGCAGGCGTTCGACATGCCCGCCCGGCAGGCGTTCGTCTCGGAGCTCGTCGGCCAGGACGACATCGCGAACGCGGTCGCCCTGAACTCGGCTTCGTTCCACGGCGCGCGCCTCATCGGCCCCGCCGTGGCGGGCGTGCTGATCGCGCTCGTCGCGCCCGGACCCGTGTTCCTCATCAACGCGCTCACCTTCATCGCCATGATCGTGGCGCTGCTGCGCATCCGCACGCGGGAGCTGCAGCCCAGCCCCCGCGGCGCGAAGGGCTTCGGCGACATCGTCCAGGGCTTCCGCTACGTGCGGAAGCGCGGCGACCTGCTCATCGTCTTCGTGATGGCGTTCATCCTCGGTACGTTCGGGCTGAACTTCCCCATCTACATCTCGACGATGACGAGCATCGAGTACCGGGCGGACGCCAGCACCTTCGGCATCCTCTCGAGCGCGATGGCCATCGGATCGGTGACGGGCGCGCTGCTGGCTGCCCGCTCGGAGCGGCCGCGGTGGACGTACATCATCGGCGGGATCGGCTCGTTCGTGCTCGCGTGCGTGTTCGCGGCGTTCTCGCCCCACATCATCGTCTTCGGCGTCGCGCTGGCAGTGGCGGGTTTCACCGCGCAGCTGTTCATGACGAACGCCAACTCGATGGTGCAGCTCACGAGCGCGCCCGAGGTGCGCGGGCGCGTGATGGCGCTCTACGGCGCCGTGTTCATGGGCGGCACGCCGATCGGCGCCCCCATCGTCGGGTGGGTGGCGGATGCGTTCGGCCCCCGTTCCGGGATCCTGGTCGCGGCCGCGACGTGCCTGCTGGCGTTCGCCCTCGGCGCCGCCTGGTGGGCAAGGGCTCGCCGCAGCGACCGCATGACGCGCACCGGCACGTTGACGCTGCCGCCGGCGACGGAGTCGGTCGACATCGTGAAGTAGCGGCCGCCGCCGACGGCGGCAGCCCCTTCCCCGCCGGTCGAGCCGGTCCGGGCGCACCAGCGCCCTGACCGTGTCGAAACCGACGCCGAGCCCGTGCGAGCCCGGTTTCGACACGCTCAGCGCGCTGCGCGCGCGGAGCGGCTCAACCAACGGAAGAGGAAGCGCTGCGCGCGCGGAGCGGCTCGACCAACGGAAGAGGGGCGACTCCCACGTTCCGCTCGTTGAGCCGCGCAGCCGCCGACGGCGGCAGCCCTTCCCCGCCGGTTGAGCCGGTCCGGGCGGGGTCACGTCCCCTGGGGTGGTGTAGTTCTCGGCTCGAGTGTCACGTCGACGACGTGGTGAGCCATCGTGCGATGGTCAGTGAGAACCGACTAAAGCTACTCACAGAAGGACACAACGCACGATGGCTCTTGACCAGTCTGCCCTCCTCGAGCTCCTCGGGGAACTCCAGCACACCGACGTCTCCGATCGGATCCGTTCGGCGACCGAGAAGCTCTACCAGGAGCTGATCGACGCGGAAGCGACCGCGTTCATCGGCGCCGCCCCGTTCGAGCGGACGCTCGAGCGGGTGGCGCAGCGCAACGGCACCCGACCGCGCACCCTCACCACCACCGCCGGCCAGTTGGACCTGCGGATCCCGAAGCTGCGGCAGGGGACGTTCTTCCCGTCGTTGCTGGAGCGGCGCCGCCGCGTCGACCAGGCGCTGTTCGCGGTCGTCATGGAGGCGTACGTGCACGGCGTCTCCACCCGCAAGGTCGACGACCTGGTGAAGGCGCTCGGCGCCGACACCGGCATCTCCAAGTCCGAGGTCTCCCGCATCTGCGCGGGGCTGGACGAGGACGTGGCCGCGTTCCGCGACCGGCCGCTGGGCGAGACCGCGTTCCCGTACGTGTTCGTCGACGCCACCTACTGCAAGGCGCGCGTGGGCCGGCGCGTGGTCTCGCAGGCAGTCGTGGTCGCGGTCGGCGTCGCCGCCGACGGGCGCCGGCAGGTGCTCGGCTTCGACGTCGGCGACACCGAGTCCGAGCCGTTCTGGACCGCCTTCTTCCGCTCCCTCAAGGCCCGCGGGCTCGGCGGCGTGAAGCTCGTCGTCTCGGACGCGCACGCGGGACTGGTCGCCGCGATCCAGGTGGCGTTCCAGGGCGTCTCCTGGCAGCGCTGCCGCGTCCACTTCATGCGCAACGTGCTCGCCCAGGTCCCCAAGACCGCCGGCCCCATGGTCGCCGCCATCATCCGCACCGTGTTCGTCCCACGGGGCAAGCGTGCCCTCGTGCGTGCGCAGTTCGACGAGGTCGTGGCCATGCTCGAGCGCTCCCACCCGGCGGTCGCGGAGATGCTCGACGATGCCCGTGACGAGCTGCTCGCGTTCGCCGACTTCCCGTCGCAGCACTGGCAGCAGATCTGGTCCACGAACCCGCTCGAGCGGCTCAACAAGGAGATCAAGCGACGCACCGACGTCGTCGGCACCTTCCCCAACCCCGCCGCCCTCCTGCGGCTCGCCGGGCACGTGCTGATCGAGCAGCACGACGAATGGGACAGCGCCGACCGCCGCTACTTCAGCGAGCACTCCATGCGACTGCTCGACGTGCTCCCGGAGGAGGTGGCCATCCCAGAACTCGCTGCTGGATAATCAGGACAGCTGACCCGCACGGTGTTGAGAAACTCCACCACTCAGCGGGACGTGACCCGCGCTTGCTGAGCGTTCCGTTCCATCGCTTGACGTGCGGCGACTCGCGTCCGGCCACTTCCTCGCACGCGTCGGACTCGGCCGTCGTCGTCGCGGAAGCGGGCTTCGGCTTGAACTCCCCCGCTGGGTCGTCGCGAGTACGAGACACTCCCCCACTCGCCCGGCTGCAGCGGGGCCCTAGGCATCGGCTCGCGAGTGCTCTAGCCAAGCGGCGAGATCCCCAGCGCGATAGAGGGGCGTCTTGCCCGGCGCGAGGAACCTGGGGCCCGTGCCCGCCATGCGCCACCGCTTCACCGTGTCGGGCTTGACGCGGCACATCGTCGCCACGTCTTCCTGGGTCAGGAGGACACCAGCTCCGAGGGAGGTCAGGTCGGTGTAAGGCGTGATGAAGCTGTCCATGGTGGCGGTCCTTCGGAGTCGATGTACTCGGTCACGCAGTACATCTGCGGGGTCAACGCCTCCCGCCTCCCCGGGTCTCCCCTGTGCTCCCCGGACTCCACGAGCTGAGCTCGGCCTGGGCCGAGATGTGTTCACTCTGGGCCGAGATGTGTTCACTCTCGGCCGAGATGTGTTCACTCTCGGCCGAGATGTGGCCACTTTGAGCTCCATGAGCTCACCTCCAAAAGGAGGGCCAAGCACCGAAAAGGGCCCCTGACCGGTGGTTTCACCACTCCCGGAGTAGGGGCCCAAGTAGGGCGGACGGGACTTGAACCCGTGACCGAGGGATTATGAGTCCCCTGCTCTGACCAGCTGAGCTACCGCCCCGAGGCCTCGCGGCCCGGAGAACGAGCCTAGCTGTGCAGCTCGACCGCGGTCT
>JBAZPY010000029.1:0-10008 GCA_041645515.1 Agrococcus sp. | reverse complement strand
CGCTCGACGACCGGTTCGAGCATGCGCCGGCCCTGCGCTCTCGCGGCCGCGGCCGCGGCGTCGAGCCCGTCGTGGCGCGCGAGGCGCAGCACGGCGGCCGCGTCGTCGCCGGTGCCGATGCGCACGACGTGCGGCCAGCCGATCGAGTCCATGAGCGGCGCGAACTTGCGGGAGTAGGCCATGGCGATGGCGGGCGTCCCGGTCGAGAGCGCGTTGAGACAGGCGTGCATGCGCGCGCCGATCACGAGCCGAGCGCCGGCGATGGCCGCGCGTGCGTCGTCCAGGTCGGCGGGGATGCGCAGGTCGATCCTCCCGTCGTACTCGGCGAGCAGGGCGCGGGATGCCGGCACGTCGTTGTCGGCGTCGTCCGAGTCGAGCACGTGCGGCAGCAGGGTCACGGAGCGCCCGTCGGCGAGCAGGCCGTCGATGACGCCCCGCACCGCCGTCCGGTAGGCGATCGCGTCGACGTGGCCGTTGCCGTGCCAGAGCAGCCCGGAGACGTTGAGCAGCACGTCGTGGGGGACCGTCGCCGCGGGCTGCCGGAGGGCGAACACGAGATCGCTCGTCGTGGCGTCCGACGCGCGGCCCAGCCGCACCGCCTCCCGCGCGCTGATCGGGTCGCGTGCGAACACCAGCCGGCTGCGCTGCAGCGATCGGCGCGCGAGCGCGCTGCCGCGCACGGTGCGGAACGGCCCGATGGTCTGCGGGGCGAGCGCGACCGCCGTGCCCGCCTGCGCCGCGAACTCGTGGACGAGCGACATCGTGGTGTGGCGGGGGAGGCCGTAGAGGTCGGCGAAGCTGTCGCCGGAGCGCGTGTCCCAGACGAGGTCGAAGCCGGCGAGCCAGCGCATCATGCCCTTCGCGCCGGTGACCCGCTCGCGCAGGAGCGAGCGGTTGCGGCCCCACGGGATCTGCTCGGGGCGGCGGCGGTAGTTCATGAAGGCGAACTCGGCGTCGGGCCACACGCCGCGGAGCAGGTCGACCGACCCCTGGCCGAGCGCTCGGACGCCCAGGTTCGCCGAGGAGTCGTCGGCCCACGCGACGAGGACGCGCACGGGGTCCTCCTTCCACCGTCTGGTCGGGCACCCATCATCAGCGCCCCAGCGATGCGTTGGGTGAATCTTGCGCACACGCTACGCCTGCGCGATCGGAACCGACGTCGCGCGGGGGATAGTGTCTGCCGCATGACGCCTCGAACCCGGTGGGTGCGGTGATCCCGGAGCCGACGACGCAGTGGAACCTCTCGCACGTGCTCGAGGCGCTGCGGAAGCTCTGGGCGCTCGTCGTCGGGCTCACGCTGCTCGTCGGTGCGGCCGGCTATCTGGTCTCCTCCTCCGCACAACCGATGTTCGAGTCGCGGGCGTCGCTCTACTTCGCGCTCAACGAGGGCACCTCCGGCGCCGACCTCAACCAGGGCTCGGCCTACACGCAGAACCAGATGCTGTCGTTCGCCCGGCTCGCCACGTCGTCGAGGGTGCTCGAACCCGTCATCGACGAGCTCGGGCTCAGCACGACGCCGCGGGAGCTCGCCCGCTCGATCGCCATCACGATCCCCCAGGACACCGTCATCCTCGACGTGACGGCGACCTCCGCCGACCGCGATCGCGCCGCGTCGATCGCGAACACCGTCTCGCAGCGCGTGGCCGCGGTGGTGCAGGAGGTCGCCGCCGAGAGCGTGGAGGGCGCGGCGACCATCAGCGCCTCCGTCATCGACGACGCGGTGCCGGCCGCCGTGCAGTCCTCGCCCAGCACGACCAGGGATACCCTCCTGGCAGCGGCCGTCGGGTTCCTGCTGGGCGTGCTCGCCGCGTTCATCGCGACCATGGCCGACACGCGTGTGCGCAACGAGGCCGCGGTGGCTCGCGTCACCGACCTGCCGGTGCTGGGCTCCGTGACACGGTCGAAGCGGAACGTGGACGCGGGACTCATCGTCGCCCGGGAGCCGCACAGCCCCGTCGCCGAGGACATGCGCCGCATCCAGTCCGCGCTCGCGTTCAGCGCGCTCGACGGCAAGTCGCGGCGCCTGCTCATCACCTCCGCCTCCCCGGCGGAGGGCAAGTCGACCTTCTCGACGAACCTGGCCGTCACGCTCGCGGACGCGGGCGAGCGCACGCTCGTGATCGACGCCGACCTGCGGCGCCCGCGCGTGGACCAGCTGTTCGGGCTCGACCGGTCCGTGGGGCTCACGACCGTGCTCATGGGCAGGCTGAGCCTCGGCGACGCGATCGTCGCGTGGCGCGAGGGCGGCCCCGACGTGCTCACGTCCGGCGAGCTGCCGCCGAACCCCGCGACCGTCGTCACCTCGCAGGCGTTCCGCTCCGTGCTCGACAGCGCCTCCCACCGCTACGACGCGGTGATCGTCGATTCGCCGCCCGTGCTCACGGTCGCCGACTCCAACCTGCTGGCACCGCTCGTCGACGGCGTGGTGATCGTGGTCGACGCGTCGAAGACCCGGCGCCCGCAGCTGGCGAACACCGTGCGATCGATCGAGTCCGCTGGGGGCCGCATCCTGGGCATCGTGCTCAACAAGGCCCGGCCGCCGAGGCATCGGCACACCTACTACACGGACGCCGCGCCCACGGAGCGCGTCCGGTGGAGGCTGCCGATCGGCGCGGCACGCCGGTCACCGGCTGCGGAGGCGTGACAGGCGCTCGGCGATGCGGGCGCGTCCGACGGCCGGCACGTAGGCCATCCGGAATCGGCGCACGAAGCGCTCGGCCGCGGGCGCTCGCATGAGGCCGCGCTCGCTCCAGAAGTCGATGATGCGCCGCCGTGTCGCCGCGTCCGCGCGCGCGAGCGCCCGCCGGTGGACCGCGAACCACGCGGCGTCCGACTCCCGCGCGTGGCGGATCGCGTCCAGGGCACCCTGCTCGTGCGCGCGCCCGGGCCACACGATCGGTGCCTGGATGGGCTCCCCGTCGACGGGCACCCCATCGCCGCGCAGGATCGACCAGCCCGAGTAGAGGAAGAACTCGAGCAGCCGGGCTCGCTCGAACTCCTCGATGAAGGGCCTGCCCGAGCGGCGCTCGACGTCGTCGATCATGCGCCGCGCGACCTCCGCGCTCATGACGAACGGCGTCGCGGTCGGCGGGAAGTCGGCGACCAGCGCCGCGATGCGGTCGTCGTCCGCCCCGAGGTAGCGTAGCGTGCGCTCGAGGTCGCCGCGCAGCGGGTGCGTCGCGTACGGATGCGTCCCGCCCCTCGCGACGCCGCGGGCGTCGACGAAGTCGGCGGCGCTCGCCGCTCGGATGAGGTGGTTCTTCGCATCCAGCACCACCAGGTGATCCGTGCGCGCGCGCCGCGCGACGAGCAGCTTCGCGGCCTGCTGGCTGCGCCAGCCGGCCGTGCCGCCGTCGACGCCGAGCTCCGACGTGCGCAGGACGGCGGCGCGCGGCCCGAGGACGTCGCCGAGGTCGTCGAGCAGCGCGCGCCGGGCCCGACCGCTCATCCCACCGGCGCAGTTGTCGAGCACGACGATCTCCGCGACGCACGCCGGGTCGAGGAACTTGCGGAGCGAGCGCGCCTGCAGCCGCAGCAGCGGGAGCTCCGGCTCGAAGACGACCGTGACGAACGTCAGCGCCTCGGGCGCGCCGGCGTCCCCTCCGGTGCGGATCACGACGGGACGCGGGCCGCACGGGCCTCGGGTCGTGCCGGCGCCCGGCGCACATGGCGCGCCAGGGCGTGCACGGAGTCGCCGGCGGCGATCCGCGCGGCCAGCCGCTCGTACCCGTCGGCGACATCCGCCCACCGGAACACCGTGGCGGCGCGCTCCCGGGCGCGGGCTCCTCGCGCGCGGACGAGCGCATCGTCGGCCTCGGCGTGCTCGAGGGCGGCCGTGAGCTGCGCGGCGTCGGCGAAGGTCCACGCGTCGTCGTCGAGGACCTCCCGGTTGAAGTCGACGTCGAACGCGATGGTCGCGGTCCCGGCGCCCATCGCGCGGAGCAGCGAGGGGTTCGTGCCGCCCACCGAGTGCCCGTGCACGTACGTCCGGGCGTGCGCGTAGAGCGCGTCGAGCAGGTCCTGATCCCACACGCCGCCCAGCAGGCGGATCCGTGGGTCGCCGGCGGCGGCCTCCCGCACCGAGCTCGTGTAGGCGACGCTGTACGGCGCCGACCCGACCACCGCGAGCGGCAGCCGGGCGCGGCTGCGCCGGTACCCCTCGACGATCTCGAGCACGTGGTTCTCGGGCTCGAAGCGGGCGACCACCAGGTGGAACCGGTCGGGCTCGAGCCCGAGCTGCGCGACGCGATCCGGGCACACGAGGCCCTGCACGGGCGCTCCGTAGCGGATGAGCTCCGTGGGCACCGCGAACTCGGCGGCGTAGTACGCGGCGATGCCGGGCGCGTCCGCGATGAGCGCGTCGGCGGTGCGCACCGCGTGCTCCTCGGCCCAGCGGTAGTACGCCCTACCCGCCCCGCCCCACTTCGCGCGCCGCCACTCGAGCCCGTCGACGTGCAGGGCGACCGGGATGCCCCTCGCGCGCAGCAGCGACACGTACGGCGCGTTCGCGGCGTTGAAGACGAACGCCGCGTCGGGCCGGTCGCCCGTGATCGCGAGCAGCGTCGCGAGACCGGTGCGGCTGAGCGTGTCGAGCTGCTTGAGCGGCACCGACGGCACGTGCACGACGCGCATGCCGCGGTGCTCCGCGACCTCGGGTGCCGAGCGGTCGCCGTAGACCGTCACCTCGTGGCCGCGCTGCACGAGCCGAGCGCCGATCTCCTCGACGGCGGTCTCGAAGCCGCCGTAGGCGGCGGGCACCCCCCGGGACCCGAGCATCGCGATGCGCATGGCGCGTCCTCAGTAGGCACCGGTCGGGTGCAGCACGACCCGAGCGGTCCTCACCATGATCATGAGGTCCTGCATGACCGACCAGTTCTCGACGTAGCGGAGGTCGAGCTGCACGCTCTCCTCCCAGGTGAGGTCGCTGCGGCCGCTGATCTGCCAGAGGCCGGTGATGCCGGGCTTGAGGTAGAGCCTGCGGACGGCGTTGCCGTCGTAGGCGATCACCTCGTGCGGCAGCGGCGGCCGCGGCCCGACGACGCTCATGTCGCCCGTGAGGGCGTTCCAGAACTGCGGGAGCTCGTCGAGCGAGTGCTTGCGGAGGAAGCGGCCGACGCGGGTGACGCGCGGGTCGTCGCGCAGCTTGAACATCGGACCCGAGCCCTCGTTGCGCTGCTGCAGCGCCGCACGCTCCAGCTCCGCACCGACGCGCATGGTGCGGAACTTCAGCATGCCGAACGTGCGGCCGTCCCGCCCGACCCGCTGCTGGCGGAACAGGATCGGGCCGGGCGAGTCGAGCCGGATGGCGATGGCGATCGGCACGGCCAGCACCGCGACCGCCAGCAGCGCGAGCGATGCGACGACGATGTCGAGCACGCGCTTGAGCACGTGCGCGCCGCCCTCGAAGGTGGGGATCCGCACCTGGATGAGCGGGAGCCCGTCGACGGGGCGGAAGGAGATGCGGGGGCCGGCCACGTCGGCCAGCCGCGAGAAGAGCACGAGCTCGGCGCACGTGCCCTCGAGCTGCCTGCTGAGCCGCGTGAGGTAGGCGGGATCGGCGTCGGGCTTCGCGGCGAGGATCACCGTGTCGGCGCCCATCCGGGCGGCGTTCTCGGCGAGCGTCGAGCGTGCGCTCAGCACGGGGACGCGGCGGCCGCGGAGCTCGACGGGGGAGCCGGGATTGCCGGAGATGGCGACCGCGACGACGTGGTATCGCAGGTCGGCGGTGCGCGAGAGGCGCTCGAGCACGTACCCGACCTCGTCGCGGTCGCCGACGAGGATCGTGCGCGACGACCACTCGCCCTCGCGCCGCCGGTCGAGCAGCCAGCGACGCCACTGCCAGCGGCCGACCAGCAGCATGACCATGCCCGCAGGCAGCGCGACGAGCAGCTGCAGCCGCAGCGCCGGCCAGTCCACCACGAGGGCGGGGGCCGCGAGCATGGCGAACGCGAGGCCCGTGGCGTGCACGACGCGCCGGTACTCCATCGCCCCGGCCCCCAGGATCGCGGTCTGCCGGGAGTTGAAGACCGCGAGCGCGACGAGCCACACGACGAGCACCACGGCCGGGGCGGCCAGCAGCTCGGCAGAGGGCGCCGGCGCGAGGGCGGTGGCGTCGTCGGGGGCGGTCACGAGGGCGACCGTGAGCGTCGCGAGGGC
Source organism: Agrococcus sp. (assembly GCA_041645515.1). Taxonomy (GTDB): domain Bacteria; phylum Actinomycetota; class Actinomycetes; order Actinomycetales; family Microbacteriaceae; genus Agrococcus. The sequence continues at coordinate 3,852 of JBAZPY010000029.1, read as the reverse complement.
GACGGCGACCGCGTCGGAGAGCGCGAGCCGGACGCGCGTGCGGCGCTCGCGCTGGAGACGGAGCGCCAGTGTCGGCGTGGATCGGGGCGAGCGGGGGCCGGGCAGCTGGAGCGGCGCGGCCGCCGCGATCGTCCCGAGGGCGATGGCCCGGCGGGGCGCGATCCGCGGCCCCGCCGTCGACTGGATCGCATCGCGCATCCGCACCACCCGCTTCCCGCTGGAGCCGGGATCCGATTGCCCCGGCTGTCTGCGAAACACTGTTCTGGAACAGTATGTGCAAACTTGCCTCAGCGGACAACAGGACGCATGCGCAAGGAATGCGCAAGGTCGCGGTGGGCGGCGGGCGCTATCCCAGAGCGGCCTCCAGGATCGCCGAGAGCTCCTGCGCGGACCGCTTGGCGGAGCCGGTGGCGGGGCTCGCCGACGGCGGACGGCCGACGACCTTGAGCGTGCGACCGTGCAGGTGCCGAGGCAGCGCGAGGTGCATGAACGGCCACGCGCCCTGGTTGAGCGGCTCCTCCTGCACCCACAGGAGCGACGCGCTCGGATAGCGGTCGACCGCGGCGTTGATCTCGTCGACGGGCAGCGGGTAGAGCTGCTCGACCCGCACGAGCGCGATGTCGTCGCGGCCGCGCTTCGCGAGCTCGGCCTTGAGGTCGTAGTGGATCTTGCCGGAGTGCAGCAGCACCCTCTTCACCGCGCCCGCGTCCTGCACGGAGCGGTCGTCCAGCACCGGCTGGAAGCGGCCGCTCGTGAAGTCCTCGACGCCGCTGGTCGCGTCGCGCAGGCGCAGCATGGCCTTGGGCGTGAACACGACGAGCGGCCGGCGGGGCCGGGCGTAGGCCTGCCGGCGCAGCAGGTGGAAGTGGCTGGCGGGGGTCGAGGGGCGCGCGATCGTCATGTTGCGCTCCGCCGACAGCTGCAGGAAGCGCTCGATGCGCGCCGACGAGTGGTCGGGGCCGGCGCCCTCGTAGCCGTGCGGCAGCAGCAGCACGAGCGAGGACTGCTGGTTCCACTTCTGCTCGGCCGACGCGATGAACTCGTCGATGACGATCTGCGCGCCGTTCGCGAAGTCGCCGAACTGCGCCTCCCACAGCACGAGCGCGTCGGGCCGCTCGACCGAGTAGCCGTACTCGAACGCCATCGATGCGTACTCGCTCAGCAGCGAGTCGTAGATCGACAGGCGCCCCTGCTCCTCGCCGAGGTTCGCGAGCGGCAGCCATTCCTGGCCGTTGTCGCGGTCGTGCATGACGGCGTGGCGCTGCACGAACGTGCCGCGGCGCGTGTCCTGACCCGACATCCGCACCGGGGTGCCCTCGTGCAGCAGCGAGCCGAGCGCGAGCAGCTCGCCGAACGCCCAATCGATGCCGCCCTCGCGGCTCGCCTTCACGCGCTTGTCGAGCACCTGCTTGACCTTCGGGTGCACCTGGAAGCCCTCCGGCGGGTTGCCGTGGGCATCGCCGATGGCCTCGATGACGGATGCGTCGACACCGGTCGACTCCGGCTCGCCCGTCGCCTGCTCGGGCTGCGCGGCGACCACGGGCATCGAGCCCGTCGCTGCGGCGTGCGTCTCCATGAAGGCCTGCTCGAGCTTGCCCTGGAAGTCGGCCTGCGCCGACTGGTACTCCTCCTCGGTGATGTCACCGCGGCCGACGAGGTTCTCGGCGTAGAGGGTGCGGACGGAGCGCTTCGCCTCGATGAGCGAGTACATGAGCGGCTGCGTCATGGTCGGGTCGTCGCCCTCGTTGTGCCCGCGACGGCGGTAGCAGATGAGGTCGATGACGATGTCGCGCTTGAACTCCTGGCGGTACTGGAAGGCGAGCTCCGCGACCCGGACGACCGCCTCGGGGTCGTCGCCGTTCACGTGCAGCACGGGGGCGTGGATCGCCTTCGCGACGTCGGTCGCGTAGGTCGACGAGCGCGACTCCGTGGGAGGCGTCGTGAAGCCGACCTGGTTGTTCACGACGAGGTGGATCGTGCCACCGGTCTTGTAGGCCCGCAGCTGCGACAGCTGGTGCGTCTCGAACACGACGCCCTGGCCTGCCATCGCGGCGTCGCCGTGCACGAGCACGGGCAGCACCGAGGCCTCGCCGTTGCCGATGCGGTCCTGCTTCGCCCGCACGATGCCCTCGAGCACTCCGTTGACGGCCTCGAGGTGCGAGGGGTTCGCCGCGAGGTACACGGGGACCGTCGAGCCGTCGGCGGCGGTGAACTCGCCCGCGTTGCCGAGGTGGTACTTGACGTCGCCGGAGCCCTGGAAGACCGCTGCGCCCTCGAACTCCTGGAACACCTGGCCGTAGGTCTTGCCAGCGATCGAGGTGAGCACGTTGAGGCGGCCGCGGTGCGGCATGCCGATCGCGACCTCGTCGAGCCCCGCGGAGGCGGAGCCCGTGAGGAGCGCGTCGAGGAAGGCGATCATCGACTCGGCACCCTCGAGCGAGAAGCGCTTCTGGCCGACGTACTTCGTCTGCAGGAACGTCTCGAACGCCTCGGCCTCGTTGAGCTTGCGCAGGATGCGCATCTGCTCGTCGTGCGTCGGCTTGACGTACGGCACCTCGAGGTGGCTCTGGAACCACTGGCGCTGCGCCGGGTCGGCGATGTGCATGTACTCGATGCCCGTCGTGCGGCAGTACGAGTCGCGGAGCACGCCGAGGATGTCGCGCAGCAGCGCCGAGCGCTTGCCGCCGAAGCCGCCGGTGACGAACTCGCGGTCGAGGTCCCAGAACGAGAGCCCGTGCTGCTCGATCTCGAGGTCGGGGTGCGTGCGCTGCACGTACTCGAGCGGATCGATGTCGGCCATCAGGTGGCCGCGCACGCGGAACGAGTTGATGAGCTGCGTGACGCGCGTCTGCTTCGAGAGCTCGTCGGCCGCCCGCACCGAGACATCCGTCGACCACTTGATGGGCTCGTAGGGGATGCGCAGGTCGGCGAAGATGCCGCGGTAGAAGTCCTGCTCGCCCATCAGCAGGCCCTGCACGATCTTCAGGAACTCGCCGGAGCCGGCGCCCTGGATCACGCGGTGGTCGTACGTCGAGGTCATCGTGACGGTCTTGCCGACGCCCGCCTCCGCGAGGCGCTCCGGGCTGGAGCCCATGAACTCGGCGGGGTAGTCGAGCGCGCCGACGCCGATGATGCAGCCCTGGCCCTGCATGAGGCGCGGCACCGAGTGCACGGTGCCGATGCCGCCGGGGTTCGTGAGCGAGATCGTCGTGCCGGCGAAGTCGCCGGCGTCGAGCTTGTTGGCGCGCGCCTTCTTCACGATGGCCTCGTAGGCGGCGACGAACTCCGAGAAGTCCATCGACTCGCACGCCTTGATGCTCGGCACGAGCAGCGCGCGGCTGCCGTCGGGCTTCGGCATGTCGATCGCGATGCCGAGGTTGATGTGCGGCGGCGCGACGAGCGAGGGCTTGCCGTCGATCTCGTCGTAGTAGACGTTCTGGCTCGGGAACGCCTTGAGCGCCTGCACGATCGCGTAGCCGATGATGTGCGTGAACGACACCTTGCCGCCGCGCGTGCGTCGCAGGTGGTTGTTGATGACGATGCGCTGATCGATCATCAGCTTCGCGGGCACGGTCCGCACGCTCGTCGCGGTCGGGACCGCGAGCGACTTGTCCATGTTGGCCGCGAGCGACTTCGGCATGCCGCGCAGGGTCGTGACGACCGGCTGCTCCGCGGGGGTCTCGGGCTGCTCCGCCTTCGCCGCCTGCTTCGCGCCGGCGGCGGGGGCGTCGGCCGGCACGGGGGTCGGGCGGGCGGCCTGGGCGGTGGTGCGCGCGACGATGGTCCCGTCGGCGCGAGCGGGGGCGGGGGTGTCGGCCTGGCCCTCGCGCTGCTCCTGCGGTGCGTCCTGCG
>JBAZPY010000028.1:0-10156 GCA_041645515.1 Agrococcus sp. | reverse complement strand
TGATCGAGGGTCCGTGGATCCGCGGAGCGCTCGAGAACGATTTCCCGGACGTCGAGTACATCGTCACCGAGCTGCCCGAGGGACCGGCCGGACCGGGCACCTTCACCTTCTCGAACTGCTGGGGCATCCCCGAGGGGCAGGAGACCGCCGAGGCGGCGCAGGATCTCGCCGCGTTCCTGACGAGCGACGAGCAGCAGCTCGAGTTCGCCGAGGCGTTCGGCGTCATCCCGTCCACCGAGTCGGCAGCCGCGCAGTACGCCGAGACCTACCCCGAGAGCGCGGCATTCGTGGCCGGTGCCGACTACGCCATCAGCCCGGTCAACTTCTCGGGCGCGGCGGAGGTGGTGACCGAGTTCAACAACGCGATCACGACGCTGCAGGACGCGGATCCCCAGGCGGTCCTCGACCAGGTGCAGTCGCAGCTGGATGCCGCCTACCAGGAATCGCAGGGCTGATGAGCTCCGTCTCGACCGCCCCCGCGCCGCGCAAGCGGCGCGGGGGCGCGCGAGGCGGCGAGGCCGTCGCCGGCTGGCTCTTCGTGCTGCCGGCGATCCTCATCATCGGCATCTTCCTGATCGCGCCGATCGCCCTCGCGCTCTGGGTCTCGTTCACCGACTGGAACGGGCGCAACTCGCCGCTGTTCAACGACAACGTCGAGGTCGTCGGCCTCGAGAACTACGCGGCGATCACGACCGACGACACCCTCACTCGCGAGCTCTTCGGGCGCTCGATCCGCAACAACGTCTACTACGTGCTGTTCGTCGTGCCGCTGCAGACCGCGCTCGCGCTCTTCCTCGCGGTGCAGGTCAACCGCAGGCTCCTCCGCGCGAAGAGCTTCTTCCGCACCGCGTTCTACTTCCCCTCGGTCACGTCGTCGATCGCGATCACCGGCGTCTTCCTGTTCCTCTTCTCCGCGACCGGTGTGGTGAACCGCATCATCGGCTGGATGGGCGTCGAGGGCCCGAACTGGTTCGCCGACCCGAACGGCATCTTCCACAACCTGCTCGGAGCCGTCGGCGTCTCCGGGCCGCCGGGCGGCTGGGACGCGCCCGGGTTCCTCGGCGTCTCGGCGTGGCAGTGGATCGCCGGGCCGTCGGTCGCGCAGACGGTGCTCATCATGCTGGCGGTGTTCACGACGTCCGGCACGTTCATGCTGCTGTTCCTCGCCGGTCTGCAGAACGTCGGCGCCGAGGTGGGCGAGGCGGCGACCATGGACGGCGCCGGTCCTGTGCGCACGTTCTGGTCGGTGACACTGCCGATGCTGCGGCCGACCGTGTTCACGGTGCTGACGCTCGGCCTCATCGGCACGTGGCAGGTGTTCGACCAGGTCTACCTCACGCGTGGCACCCCGGCGTTCCCGACCCTGACGAGTCCGGCGTACATGGCGTACTCCGAGGCGTTCGAGGAGAACGAGCCCGGCATCGCCGCGGCGATCGCGTTCGTGCTGTTCCTCATCATCATCGCCATGACGCTCATCCAGCGCTGGGCGCTCGGGGAGCGCGACGAGCGCGGAACGGGGAAGAAGAAGCGCACCGGCGCCCCTCTGCAGGCAGGGCTCACCGCCGACGGCGCGGCGCGGCTGCAGGCGGGTCCGCAGGCCGGCACGGGAGGGGGGCTGACATGAAGGAGCGGGTCACCGGCGGCCTCATCGCCGGCTACGTGGTCCTGGTCGTGCTGGCCGCGGTCTACATCTACCCGTTCGTGATCGCGGTCATCGACTCGTTCAAGACCGAAGCGGAGGCGACGCAGGACCCGATGGGACTCATCCCGCAGACCTTCACGTTCGCGGCGTACGAGCAGCTCTTCACGGGCACCGGCATGCCGCTCTGGGCGGCGAACTCGCTGTTCATCACGGTCGTGGTGACGGTCTTCCGGGTGTTCTTCGACTCGCTCGCGGGCTACGCGCTGTCGCGGTTGCACTTCCGCGGTCGAAACGCGATCTTCGCGCTCTTCATCGGGGTGCTCGCGGTGCCGTCGGTCGTGCTCATGGTCCCGCGGTTCCTGGTGCTGAAGGAGCTCGGGCTCTACGACTCCTACGCGGGCATGATCATCCCGCTGCTCGCGGATGCGGCAGGCATCTTCATCATGAAGCAGTTCTTCGACTCGATCCCGGTGTCGATCGAGGAGGCCGCGCGCATCGACGGCGCTGGAGCGTTCCGGACGTTCTGGTCGGTGACGCTGCCCATGGCAGCACCCGCCGTCATCACGCTCACGATCCTGTCGTTCCAGGGCTCCTGGAACGAGTTCGCGCACTTCATCATCGCGCGCCAGAGCCCGGAGCTCCACACCCTGACGACCGGCGTGGCGACGCTGCTGTCGGGGCAGCTGGGATCGGGCAACCAGTTCCCGCTCAAGCTGGCCGCGGCCGTGCTGATGACGATCCCGGTGGCGATCGTGTTCTTCGTCTTCCAGCGGCGCATCATGTCGACGACGGAGGGCGGCGAGAAGGGTTGATGCCGGAGCCGCAATGCGGCGGAGCCGCGTTGCGGCCGTAGGCATCAAGATCGAGTAGCAGCGGCGCGCCAGCGCCGCCGCGTATCGAGATCTCGCGGCCCACGCGCCAGCGCCGCCGCGTATCGAGCTTGGTGGGGCGCTTCGCGCCGCCGTGGGGGGCGAAAGTCGGTCTATGGCTGGGATCGGTGGTGGGGGATGCTGATCCTGCCGCGGTCGACGCCGGTTGATCTTGGTGCTCGAGAGCCCGTTATCGAGCGTGGTGTGGAGGGCTTCCACGGGGACCGTGGATTGGTGCTTCGAGCCCGCCTAGTAGATTCCTGATCTGCTTCTCCCTCCCCGCGGCGACGACGGCGTCGACGCCTGTCGACGTCGAAGGATCGAGGCGATCGGAGGGGATCGTGGACGTGGCGGAGGGCATGAACGTGCTGCACGAGCGGTGCGCGGGGATGGACATCTCGAAGAAGGACGCGAAGGTCTGCATCCGCTTCCCCGGCGAGAAGCGGGGGTTCAAGCAGACCATCGAGACCTACGGGGCGACCAACGGTGAGGTGCTGCGGCTGCGGCGCGATCTGGAGCAGGCGCGGGTGTCGCTGGTGGTGATGGAGGCGACCGGCGACTACTGGAAGCCGTTCTTCTTCCCGCTGGCCGAGACGCTCAACGTCCAGCTGGTGAACGCGAAGCAGGCGAAGAACATCCCGGGCCGGAAGACCGACGTGTCCGACGCGGCGTGGCTGGCGAGGCTGGCCGCGTTCGGGCTGCTGCGGCCCTCGTTCGTGCCGGACGAGCCGATCCGGCAGCTGCGGGACCTCACCCGCGCCCGCACGGGCCTCGCGCAGGAGCAGGTGCGGGAGTTCTCCCGGCTGGAGAAGATCCTGGAGGACACCGGCATCAAGCTCTCGCGCGAGCCTGTCAAGTCTTTTGTGTAAGCGGTGCTGGTCGTGGTGGTCAGAGGTGGGGGTTGATGCGGTCGGGGTAGACGAGCGCGAGCTGCTCGAGGGCCTGCTTCCAGTTCGTGACGACCTGGCCCTCGACGAGCCGGCCCTCGGCTCTGCGCTGATCGGATGGCAGGCCGCGCTCCTTCGTCCGCTCTCGGGCGCGCTTGTCCTCGATGTTGCAGATCGCCAGCCAGAGCAGCTTCACGGCCGCCTGGTCGTTCGGGAAGTGGCCGCGGTTCTTGGTCACCTTCCGCAGCTGGTAGTTCAGCGACTCGATCGAGTTGGTCGTGTAGATCACGCGCCGCAGCTCGGGCGGGAAGGCGAGGAAGGGCGTGAACCGGTCCCACGCGTCGTGGAACGATTTCACCGCCGACGGGTAGCGGCGGCCGAGTTCGGACGCCTCGAACGCCTCCAGCGCCTCGAGCGCGGCGTCCTCGTTCGCCGCCTGGTAGATGGGCTTGAGCGCGGCGACGACGGCCTTGCGGTCCTTGTAGTTCACGAACCGCATCGCGGCGCGGATCAGGTGCACCACGCACGTCTGCACGGTCGCTTCCGGCCAGGTCGCCTCGACCGCCTCGGGGAAGCCGGTGAGGCCGTCGCAGCAGACGATCAGCACGTCCCGCACGCCCCGGTTGGCGAGCTCGGCGCAGACGGACGCCCAGAACTTCGCGCCCTCGGTCGCCTGCACCCAGATGCCCAGCACGTGCTTGACGCCGTCCACGTCGACGCCCACGGCGATATGGGCGGCCTTGTTGCGGACGTGCCCGCCGTCGCGGACCTTCACGATGATCGCGTCCAGGAAGATCACCGGGTAGAGCGCCTCCAGCGGCCTGGTCTGCCAGGCGAGGATCTCCTCGGCGACCTGCTCGGTGATCTTCGAGATCGTCTCGTGCGAGAGGTCCGTGCCGAGCGTGGAGGCGAGGTGGTGCTGGATGTCGCGGATCGTCATGCCGCCGGCGTAGAGCGAGATGATCATGCCGTCGAGCCCGTCCAGCCGCCGCTGCCCCTTCGGGACCAGCATCGGCGTGAACGTGCCGTTCCGGTCGCGCGGGATCGCGAGCTCGAGATCGCCGATCTCGGTCGCGACCGTCTTCGACGACGTGCCGTTGCGGGAGTTCTCGTGCAGCGACGCCTCTGCATCGCCGCGCTCGTAGCCGACGTGCTCGGTCAGCTCCGCCTCCAGGCCCCGCTCCAGCGCGGCCTTCAGCATGGTGCCGATCAGGCCGCCCTCGCCGGTGAGCGGCTCGCCCGCGTCGATCTTCGCGAAGATGTCATCCATCGCGCCCGACGCCTTCAAATGGTCAGCGAGCTCCTGCTGCTGCCGGCGACGCTCCTCGCGCTCCGGGCTCTGCTTCGTCATAGTCACAGTCTGTTCTCCTTCGAACGGTGACCCCATCGCTTACACAGACCATCTGACACCCTCCGATCGTCGAGTCGACCGACACCGACCAGTCGATCAGCCCCCGCGCGTCCGCGTCCGCCAGCAGCCGCTCCAGCAGCAGGTCCCAGGTGCCCTCGGCGGTCAGCCGTCGATGCCAGGACCAGACCGTCTGCCACGGCCCGAACACGCCGGGCAGGTCGCGCCACGCGATCCCGCACCGGTAGCGGTAGATGATCGCCTCGACCATCATCCGCGCATCAGCGAACGGCCGCCCCGCCCGACCCGACCGACGAGGCAGCGCATCCTCGATCAACGACCACTGAGCATCCGAGAGCAACTGGAACCGCGACATGCCACCAGGCTCCCGCCACGAGCGTCAGATGATTGCCAGACACGCCCTAGGCGGCCTTGAGATCCGCCAGTAGTCACCGCTGTGTGCGTGGATGTCGTTGAGCTGTGGCAGAGCAAGTTGTTGAGGATGCAGCCTTCGCCACCGCAACCCAGCACCCAGGCAGCTCTCGTACGCAAGGCGTCGTAGCGGCGCGTCGACGGGGCCATGGGTGGGAAGCCCAGACGGCAGAACGGTGCGCGAGCGCCTCACATGAAATCCCCGCGCCCCTGCCGGACATGTCTCAATATGGGAGTCGTGACCGACGCCGAGCGCGAGAGGCGGATGCGCGACCTCGTCGTGCTGGTCGCCGACCCTCTGCGCCGCTACCTACGCCGCCGCACCGACGCCGCGACGGCTGACGACGTGATCGGCGACACCCTGCTGGTGTGCTGGCGCCGCCTCGACGAGGTGCCCGACGACGCCCTCCCTTGGGCGATCGTCGTCGCTCGACAGTGCCTCAGCAACGCCCAGCGCGCCGAGCGTCGCCGTACCCGTCTCATCGGCCGCATCATCGCCATCGACCCGCCGCCGGCCGCTACGGACGACAACCCCGCAGCATCCACCGCCGACGGCACCGCCGAGGCGACCGGCGTGACCACCGCCCTCGCCGCTCTGCGCAGGGACGACGCCGAGATCCTGCGCCTCTGGGCGTGGGAGGAGCTGGAGAGCCCGCAGCTTGCGGTTGTGCTCGGCATCAGCGCGAACGCAGCGGCGATCCGCCTGCATCGTGCGAAGGCACGCCTCAAGCAGGAGCTGCTGAAATCCGGCGACCCGGCCGGACATGTAGTTCACGACGAAGGGAGCGAAGATGCACGACGATGACCGTGCGCTGCGCGATCAGTTGCGCGTCGCCGATCCGGCGCGCGCGCTGCCTCCTGTCTCGTCGATGTGGCTCGACCAGAGGATGGAGCAGATCATGACCGACCAGTCGCCTACCCCGATCACCACCGTCGGCGCAGAGGCGCCGCGACGCGGCTTCCATCGGTGGGTGCCGGTGGTCGGCGTCGCGGCCGGCCTCGCCGTCGCCGTCGCAGTCGTCGCGCCCCTCGTCCTCGGTGGCCCGGAACCCACCGTCGAGGCATTGCAGCCTCCCATGGGCGGGGGCCTCGCGAGCGGCAGCTGCCTTGTGCTGGAGCCGGCGACCGTCGCGGCGCAGGAGCAGGCCTTCGCCGCGACGGTGCTGCAGGTCCAGGCCGACACCGTTCTGCTGGAGGTTACCGAGCGCTTCGTCGGCGACGTCGCCGACCGCGTGGAGGTGGCGCAGGTCGACGCGGTGACCTCCGACTTCTCGGGCGTTCCCTTCGTGGTCGGCCAGAGCTACCTCGTCGGCGCACTCGATGGAACGATCACCGGCTGCGGTGTCACCGGACCCGACAATGCCGAGCTCCGCGCGGTCTACGACGCAGCATTCCCTGGCTGATCCGCGGGATGCCGTCGAACCCGCGCTCGGCGCGGTCGAGCGTTCCCCGACGCCTCCGCGGGCCACGTGACGGCAGGACTCGCAGCCGCACAGACGTGGCTGCAGCAGGAGGGCAGCAAGGTTCACCGACCGTCCGCCTGCGTAGCGGACCGCCCGCCCGCCGTGCAACACTCCTCCCAGCGCGACGAGCATCAGCGCGGCCGCCCGAGCCAGCCGCACGAAAGGCCGCCCATGCGCCGCACCCTCGCCTCGCTCGTCGTCGCTGCCGCGGCAGCGGCCGCACTCACAGGTTGCGTGATCGCGCCGCCGGGCAATGACTCCGGCTGGGTGAGCTACGGGGCTGGCTACGCACCTCCCTACGACCCGTACGACCCGGCGCACGACGACTTCGACCCGGCCGCGGAGGAGCAGTGGCAGGAGGAGAACCGCGCCTGGGAGCTCGACTTCGCGGCGTCGGTCGCCGAGGAGCTCCGTGCCGCGGGATCGCAGCTGCCGCCGGCCGAGGGCGAGTCGCTCGAGGAGTTCCGGCACGTCGTCGTCGGCGTCGGCTACGAGTGGTGCGACCGTCTCTTCGTCGACGCCAGCCGCGAGGGCGATGCCGACGAGCACGCCGAGCAGGCTGAGCGCTACGGCTGGTCGACCGAGGACTACCGGATCGTGGCCGAGGAAGCAGAGCTGGTCCTCTGCGGGTATTGAGCCGCGCGCGGCAGCCAGTCCCATCGTCAGCAGCAGTCACGGGAGAGGTGCCGTGCACGACCGGCTCGAAGCGCCGCCACGCCGACCTGGGCCACCTGGGCCGCGGTGGTGGCGCTCACCTCCGTTGCGCTCGTCGTCCTCGGGCAGCGCCGCGGTCGTCGCCTCGTCGCGCCGGTCCACCAGGAGGCTCGTTGGATGAGGCGGCAGCAAGCGACCGCGGCGGCGGTGGTGAGGATCGTGGCAGCGACGGGGGATGGCCGCGGGCAGTGGCGTCCCGGTACCGTGTGCTCCGCGCAGGGTCGCCGCTCGTCCGCAGCGAGGCCATGAGCGCGAAGGAGCGGATCCGGTGGCGTCGGCATGGCGGACGCGGCCGGCCTGTGGGAGGGATGGGTCGAGCGTGATGACGTCGCATGTGGTCCGGGCGCTCAGGCGGTGGCGCATCACGTGCTTCTTCGTCGATCGCGACCATCGGCGTTCGGGAGTGGCACGAGAGGCTCTGGACGGCGCGCTCGAGCTGATCGCGCAGGCCGGCGGCGGCGAGGTCGTCTCGTTCCCGAACGAGCTGGCACCCGGCAAGCGGACGTCGTGGTCGTTCCTCCACAACGGCACCAGAGCGATGTTCGAGCAGGCGGTCTTCACGTTCGAGCGTCACATCGGCAAGAGCAAGACGGTGATGCGCAAGACCGTCCCGCCCGCTCGTGGCTGACGCAGTGCACTGTCCCCTCGGTCCACTCGCAGCGCCGCCGCGCCCGCCCGGCCGGCATGGGCGCGGTCGGATGCGTCCGGGACCCGCCCGTGCGCCCCATACTGTGAGTCACCCAACGGAACGGTCGCGACGGAAGAGGGCGTCATGGAGCAGCGGATCCTCGGGCGGACCGGGCGCAGCGTCTCGGTGATCGGGCTGGGCACGTGGCAGCTGGGCGCGGACTGGGGCGATGTCAGCGAGGAGGACGCGCTGGCCGTGCTCCGAGCGGCGTACGACACGGGCGTCCGCTTCTTCGACACGGCTGACGTCTACGGCGACGGTCGGAGCGAGCGGATCATCGGGCACTTCCTGCGCGACGTCGGCGATGCCGACGTGGTCGTGGCGACCAAGGCCGGCCGGCGGATGCAGCAGCTGCCGGAGAACTACACGCTGGGGAACCTCCGGGCGTGGGTGGACCGCTCCCGAGCGAACCTCGGCGTCGAACTTCTGGACCTCGTGCAGCTGCACTGCCCTCCCAGCGCGGTCTACGAGGACGACGCGGTGTTCGACGCCCTCGACGCGCTCGTCGACGAGGGGCGCATCGCCCACTACGGCGTCAGCGTCGAGACCCGCGCCGAGGCGCTGGCCGTGATCGCCCGCCCGAACGTCGCATCCGTGCAGCTGATCCTCAACATGCTGCGGCTGGCTCCCCTCGAGGAGGTGCTGCCCGCGGCTGTCGATGCGGATGTCGGGATCATCGTGCGCGTGCCGCTCGCGAGCGGACTGCTCTCGGGCAAGTACGACGAGCGCACGACGTTCGCCGAGGACGACCACCGCAGCTACAACCGCGAGGGCCAGGCGTTCGACATCGGCGAGACCTTCGCGGGCGTCCCGTTCGAGACCGGCCTCGAGGCGGTCCGGCGCCTCGCGCCGCTCGTCCCCGAGCACGCGACCATGGCGCAGCTCGCGCTCCGGTGGATCATCGACCAGCCCGGCGTCACCACGGTGATCCCGGGCGCCAGGAACGCGGAGCAGGCGCGCGGCAACGCCGGCGCTGCGTCCCTCGAGCCGCTGTCGGCTCGCGCGCTCGAGCGCGTCGAGACGGTGTACGAGGAGCTCATCGCTCCGGAGGTGGCCGGACGCTGGTGACGGCACGGTGGGCGAGAGCCGAGGAGCGGACATGGACGCAGCGGTGGACAGCTACGACGTCGCGGTGATCGGCGCCGGGCCCGCCGGCACGGCGGCCGCGCTGCGGGCGAGGGAGCTGGGCGCGAGCGTCGTCGTGCTCGAGTCGCGCCACGTCGGGGGCACCTGCGTCAACAGCGGATGCGTGCCGACACGCGCGCTCGCGCGGGCGGCACGGCTCATCCGCGATGCCCGCACCGCGCACCAGCACGGGGTCGACGTCTCCGGCGTCGGCATCGACTGGCCGAACGTCGTCGAGCGTGTGCACGGACGGGTGGAGGAGGTCCGCTCGCTCAAGCGCGAGGCGCAGCGGTTCGCGGATGCCGGCATCGATCTGATCGAGGAGGGACGCGCCCGGTTCGAGGATGCCCGCACGCTCGTGCTCGACAGCGGACGCAGGGTTCGGGCGGAGGCGGTGCTCGTCTGCGTGGGAGGGCACTCGCGGCGCCTCCCGGTCCCCGGGGCCGAGCTCGCGACGATGCCGGAAGAGGTGCTGCACCTCGCGGCGCTGCCCTCTCGGGTCGCCGTGATCGGCGGGGGCAACACCGGCGCGCAGCTCGTGACGGTGCTCGACGCGTTCGGCGCGTCCGTGACGCTCCTCGACATCGCGCCGCGCATCCTCATGCCGTCGGATGCCGCCATCTCGGACGAGGTCACCGCGGCCTTCCGCCGATCCGGCGTGACGGTAGCCACGGGCATCCAGTCGATCGACCGCCTCGCGCGCACCGACGGCGGCGCGATCGAGCTGCAATGGACCGACGGCGACGACGCCCGGGCCGAGCAGTTCGACGCCGTGGTGATGGCCGCAGGCTGGCCCGCCGACCTCGATGACCTGGGGCTCGAGCGCGCCGGCATCCAAGCCGAGCGCTCGGCGATCCCCGTGGACGAGTACTTCCGCAGCGTCGTGCCCCACATCTACGCAGTGGGCGACGCCAACGGCCGCGACATGCTCGTGCAGGCGGCCCAGTTCGAGGGCGAGGCCGCGGCGGAGAACGCGGTGCTCGGCGCG
>JBAZPY010000027.1:0-10205 GCA_041645515.1 Agrococcus sp. | reverse complement strand
GCCGATGTTCACCTGGAGTACACGCCGCATGCACGCACGGTTTCCGTGGGTGCGCTGGACTAGATTCCCACCAGCGCTCGAAGCAGAGACAACCCCGACGACATCCGGAGGGATGCACCGTGCAGATCCGATCGGCCGAGCACCCGAGGCCGAACCACTTCCTGCTCCACATCTCCGACACCCACCTGCTGGCCGGCGGCCGCAGCCTCTACGACCGCGTGCCCAGCGAGCAGCACCTGCGCCGCCTCTTCGACGAGTTCGAGACATCCGGCGCGCGTCCCGACGCCATCGTCTTCACCGGCGACCTCGCCGATCGCGGCGAGCCCGACGCCTACCGGCGGCTGCGCGACATCGTCGACCCGGTCGCCGACGACCTCGGCGCGAAGGTCGTCTGGGTGATGGGCAACCACGACGAGCGGCGCGCCTTCCGCACCGAGCTGCTCGACGAGCCGGCCTCCGACGCCCCGGTCGACGCGGTCATCGATCTCGACGGCCTGCGCGTGGTCACCCTCGACACCACGGTGCCGGGGCACCACCACGGCGAGGTGAGCGCCGAGCAGCTCGCGTGGCTGCAGGGCGTGCTCGCCACCCCGGCGACGCACGGCACGATCCTCGCGATGCACCACCCGCCGATGCCGAGCGTGCTCGACCTCGCCGCGAGCGTCGAGCTGCGCGAGCAGTCGGCCCTCGCCGCGACGCTCGTCGGCACCGACGTGCGATCGATCCTCGCCGGCCACCTGCACTACTCGTCGACGGCGTCGGTCGCGGGCATCCCCGTGTCGGTCGCCTCCGCCACCTGCTACACGCAGGACCTCAACGTGCCCGTCGGCGGCACCCGCGGCCGCGACGGCGCCAGGGCGTTCAACCTCGTGCACGTGTACCCGAGCACCGTGGTGCACTCGGTCGTCCCGCTCGGGGAGTTCGCCGCGCTCGACTGGATCGACGCAGACGAGTCGGCGCGGCGGCTCGAAGCGGCGGGCGTGCAGCTCGCGGAGCGGCGCCGCCGGGAAGCGCTCATCTCGGCGTGACGGTCCGAGCTCCAGCGCTCAGACCAGCCGTGCCTCGATGATCACGTCGTCGACCACTCGCACCTGCACGTCGGCGAGGCGGATGCCCGCGGGCAGTTGGGAGGCGAGGTCGAGGGGGCGGCCCTCGTAGCGCCGGATGCGCCCGTGGGTCGCGGCGAGCATCGCGGCGACGAGGGGGTTGGCGCTCTCGAGCGTGATGTCGCTGAGCGTGACGCCCATGCGGTCGTCGATCGTCGCGTGCGCGCTGCCGTGCACCGTGGCGCCGAGCAGGCCCTTCCGCACCTTGCCGTCGACGATGAGGCGGACGCTGCGCGGGCCGGTCGACTCCACGTCGACCTCGAACCGAGAGACCGAGACCCCCATTTGGAACAGCGCCGACTCGGCGAGGGCGAGGACGGCGGCGCCGAGCTGATGCTTCGGCACCGACACGTGCGCGCGCCCGTGCAGCGGGCGCTCGTCGCCGGGCCGGGCGAGCTCGACGGCCAGCTCGCCGTTGTCGGTCTCGATCCAGCAGAACGGCAGGTTGCGCAGCTGCGCGTCGACCGTCACCTCGGCGCCGGAGACGCGCATGGGCGACGCCCGCACCGTCAGGTGCCGCAGCACCGCGGGCTCGCTCGACACGGCCGCGCCCTGCGGCTGGAGCCGCGCGCGGTCTCGATCGATCTCGCCCGCGAGGATGAAGTCCGTGAGGTCGAGGTCGAGGCGCGCGATGTCCGCGCCGCCGAGCTCCGCGCTGATGATGGAGGTGCAGGCGATGCCTGCCGGCTCCGCAGCGATCACGAGGCTACGGATGCGCTTCGCAAGCTGGGCCCCGTCAGCGGGCCTGGGCGCGTGCCCGAGGAGGATGCTCTCTGCCACGCCGCGAGCCTACGCCGCAAACCGGGATACGCCCATTCAGGCCGCGAGGACGCGTCGCATGCCGCGCTCGGCCGACCGGATCACCGCCGCGTGCTGGCGCGCGAACGCGCCGTGCAGCAGCGGGCTGGCCGCCCGCAAGGGGCGCGCGCGGACCTCGACCTCCTGCGCGAAGTCGACCCGCGAGCCGCCGCGGTCGGGCGTCACCCGCCACGAGCACCAGCCCTCGAGGTCGCCGCCCATGGCGGCACGCAGCTCGCGTGGCCGCGCCTCCGCGTCCTCCGCCTCCTCCGCCGTCAGCGTGATGCGCAGCCGGTAGCCGAGCGGCGCCCGCACCTCGAGGTCGGCGGTGCGGGCAGCACCCAGCGAACCGCCCGTCACGCGCACCGCGGGCCACCACGCGCCGTAGCCGCGGACGTCCTCGAGCAGCGCCAGCACCGCATCAGCGCCGGCGCCGACGTGCCAGGAGTGGTCGAAGCGGTAGTGCGTGCGCATGCGGTCATCATGCTCCCCTGGCGGCTCGCACCATGCCGGCGTACGGTCGCGTGGGCGGGCATCCGCGGCGTCGGCGACGGCGACGCCTCCATCGAGCAAGGGAGCCGGGATGAGCAGCCTCGTCGTCCACTTCGAGATCCACGCGAGCGAGCCGCAGCGGCTGATCGACTTCTACTCGCAGCTGCTGGGCTGGCGGTTCGAACGCTACGGCGAGTGGCAGTACTGGTCGATCTCCACCGGAGAGGGCTCCATCGGCACGGCCTCGCCCGGCATGGGGATCAACGGCGGCCTCGCGCAGCGCGAGGGGCCAACGCCTGCGGCCGGGGCGCCGATCAACGGCAGCACGATCGTGGTCGCGGTCGACGACGTCGACGCGTCGTTCGCCCGGGGGCTGGAGCTCGGCGCGGCCGAGGCCGTGCCGCCTGAGGACTTGGAGGGCGTCGGCCGCGTCGGGTACCTGCGCGACCCCGATGGGAACGTGTTCGGCATGATCTCGGAGGCGCTCTCGGACGGCACGGAGGTGCGGCCGCAGTCGGTCGCGCTCGACCCGATGCAGGTGACGCCGGAGCCGTAGCCCGAGCCCTACGCGACGACGGCCGTGCGGAACTCTTGGATGAGCATGTCGAGGTCCGCCTCCTCGATGACGATGGGCGGCGCCAGCCGCACGGTCTGCCCGTGGGTGTCCTTCGCGAGGATGCCGCGCTCCAGCAGCCGCAGGCACACGTCGCGCGCGGTGCCGACGGCCGGGTCGATGTCGATGCCGGCCCACAGCCCGGCGCCGCGCACCTCGGTGACCCCGTGCCCGACGAGCTCTGCGAGGCCCGCCTGCAGCCTGGCGCCCAGCTCGCGGGCGCGAGCCTGCATGTCGCCCTCCTCGAGCATCCGCACGACCTCGAGGCCGACGGCCGCGGCGAGCGGGTTGCCGCCGAAGGTCGAGCCGTGCGAGCCGGGCGTCAGCACGCCCAGCACGTCGGCGTTCGCGACCACCGCCGACACCGGCACGACGCCGCCGCCGAGCGCCTTGCCCAGCAGGTAGACGTCGGGCACGACGCCCTCGTTGTCGCACTGGAAGGTCGCTCCGGTGCGGCCGAGGCCCGACTGGATCTCGTCCGCGATGAAGAGCACCCGCTCGCGCTCGGTGATCTCGCGCACGCGCTGCAGGTAGCCGGCCGGCGGCACGACGATCCCAGCCTCGCCCTGGATGGGCTCGAGCAGCACGGCCGCGGTGTTCGGGGTGATCGCGGCGGCGAGCGCCTCGGCGTCGCCGAACGGCACCCGCACGAAGCCGGGCGTGAAGGGGCCGTACCCGGTCGACGCATCGGGGTCGTCCGAGAACGAGACGATCGTGGTGGTGCGGCCGTGGAAGTTGCCCTCCATGACGATGATCTCGGCTTGACCGGCGGGCACGCCCTTCAGCTCGTACGCCCAGCGACGGGCCACCTTGATGCCTGACTCCACGGCCTCGGCGCCGGTGTTCATCGGCAGCACCATGTCCTTGCCGGCGAGCGCCGCGAGCGCCTCGACGAAGGGGCCGAGCGCCGCCGAGTGGAAGGCGCGGCTCGTGAGCGTCACCCGGTCGAGCTGCGCGTGCGCGGCCGCGAGCAGCCGCGGATTGCCGTGGCCGAAGTTGACCGCCGAGTAGGCGGCGAGGCAGTCGAGGTAGCGGCGCCCGTCGACGTCGGTCACCCAGGCGCCGGAGGCCTCCACGACCACGACCGGCAGCGGGTGGTAGTTGTGCGCGGCGCTCGCCTCGACCTGCTCGATGGCGGCCCGCGTGGCCGCGCTCAGCGCATCCGCCGTGGCCGTCTCGTGCGTCGACTCGTGCGTGATCGTCTCGCTCATCGGCGGAGCTCCAGCGTGCAGCACTTGATGCCGCCGCCGCCGCGCAGCAGCTCGGAGAGGTCGAGGCCGACGGTCGCGTAGCCGCGCTCGGTGAGCTGCCGCTCGAAGCCCGCGGCGCGGCCGGCGATGACCATGGTCCGGCCGTCGCCGAAGGAGTTGAGGCCGAGCACGGACGCGTCCTCCTCGGAGACGAGCACGGCATCCGGGTATCGGCGCTCGAGCTCCGCCCGGCTGGCGTCGTCGAACGCCGTCGGCAGGTAGGCGATGTTGTCGTCGCCGAGGATCGCGATGGCGGTGTCGAGGTGGTAGAACGCCGGGTCGACGAGGCGGAGGCTGACGACCTCGCGGTCGAAGATGCGGCGGACCTCGTCGTGCGACTCGAGGGAGGTGCGGAAGCCGTGGCCGGCGAGGATGGCGCCGTTCGCGAGCAGGAAGTCGCCCTCGCCCTCGTTGATGTGCTCGGGCTCGTGCACCTGGAAGCCGTTCGCGGCGAACCACTCCATGTAGGCGGGGCCCTCCGGCACGCGCTGCTCGTACGTGAACTTCGCCCCGTACGCGTGGCCGTCGAGGGTGAAGCCGCCGTTCGCGGCGTAGACCATGTCGTTGAGGCCGGCGATCGGGTCGATCAGCTCGACGTCGAAGCCGAGCGCGACGTAGCCGTCGTGCAGCGTGCGCCACTGCTCGACGGCGACCGCGGTGCTCGTCGGGATCTCCGGGTTCATCCAGGGGTTGATGCGGTAGCTCACGGTGAAGTGCTCCGGGCGGCACATCAGCACCGTCTTGTGCACGGCGGAGCGGGTCGTGGGGGATGCGGTCTCGGGGCGCGCGATGATGGTCGTCTCAGGCTGCATAGGCCCATGCTCGCAAAGAATCGACGCAGGGGTGCGGGTCGCGGCGCGGGTTCTTTGCGGGGCAGTGCACATCTGTCGTAGATTCGTGCGCATGGACCGCATCGACCACGGCATCATCGACCAGCTCCGCCTGAACGCGCGGGCGGGCTACGCCGACATCGGCAGCGAGGTGGGGCTGTCGGCGTCCGCGGTGAAGCGGCGCATCGACCGGCTGGTCGCCGACGGGGTCATCCGCGGCTTCACCGTGCAGGTCGACCCGGCCGTCGAAGGGCTCGCGACCGAGGCGTACGTCGAGCTCTTCTGCCGGGGCACCGTCTCCCCCAAGGACCTCAAGCGCATCCTCTCCGGCGTGCCGGAGATCGTCGAGGCCGGGACGGTCACCGGCGAGGCGGATGCGTTCGTCATCATGCGCGCGCGCGACGTCATCGCGCTGGAGGAGGCGCTCGAGAAGGTGCGCGCCGCGTCGAGCGTCGACCACACCCGGTCGGCGATCGTGCTGTCGAAGCTCATCACGCGCAACGCCGGCTGAGCGCGGGCACGCCTACCCTGGTCGCATGCGCGTCATCACCGTCTCGGCGATCTGCTTCGAGCGCGAGGACGGCGCCGTGCTGACCGTGCGCAAGCGCGGCACGACCTCGTGGATGCTGCCCGGCGGCAAGCCCGAGCGCGGCGAGAGCGCCGCGGAGTGCGCGGTGCGCGAGGTGCTCGAGGAGCTGGGCGTCGAGATCCCGCTCGACCGGATCGAGCGGATGGGCGAGTTCGAGACGCGCGCGGCCAACGAAGCGGGGTTCGCGCTGCGCGCGAGCGTCTTCCGCACGCGCGACGCGATCGCGCCGGAGCCGCGTGCTGAGATCGAGGCCGTGCGCTGGATCGACCCCGCGGTCGGCATCGACGACGAGGCGGAGGCGCCGCTCAACCGCGAGCTGGTCTTCCCGATGCTGCTGGCGGAGCGCGCCCTGAGGCTCCTGCCCTGAGACGAGAAGGGGGCCCGACCGCCGTGGTCGGGCCCCTCTTGCATCAGCGGCAGCGTCTGCAGCTGCCAGGGGCGCCTCGCTCCATGTTCGAGGATCCCGCTCGCATCCCGGAGCCGAGCTCCAGGATCCTGTCTGGCCCGATTCCCCTCGGCCTTGCGGCGTCGGGGCCCCAGCCGGGCCGTTGCTCAACGGTAGGCGCCGCACCTAGCAATGCGCGATGGGGAGAACTACCCATGCCTGGGAGCCGGCGCGCCTCCGACGTCGTGCGTCAGCGATCGGCGGGGTCGCGCAGGAACGCGGGCGGGCCGAGCGTGGGCCGACGCGGCCGGTAGCGCCGCCAGGCGTCGCGGTACTGCACGTAGCCCAGGCGCATGGCGATGAGCCCGCCCACCAGGCCGACGGCCACCCCGACCGCGATCGCCCAGCCCACCGCGCCGGTCTCGGTGACGACGAGCGCGCCGGTGAGCAGGCCGTCGACGCAGCCGTTCACGACGACGATCAGCGCCATCGAGCTGGCGAACAGGTGGTTGGCCGCGCTGCGGCGCGCGATGAACGAGTACGTCCGATCCATCCCCGCCCGGTCGTCCGTGGTGGATGCCAGCATGTACTGGGCGACCTGCGGGTCGAGGTCGACGTAGCCGCCGCGCAGCCGGTTCATGGCGACGACGTACATCATGTCCTCCGCGCCGACGTTCATCACCCGCAGCTGCGTCATGAAGCCGATGACGGCGAGGAACGCGAGGATGCCGAGCATCGCCGGCGAGAACCAGCCCGCGTACCCCGATGCCTGGCCGAGCAGCCCGATCGTCACGAGGCCCGCCGACACGAGCGTCAGGAAGATCGTGATGCGGGTGAGCACCTCGCTCTGCGCCGTGCTGCGCGCGGCGAGCAGACCCCAGTGCTCCGTCGCCAGGATCTGGGCGCGACGCGCGAGCACGGCGTCCGACTCCGCGCGGGCGCCGGCATCCGCTGTCGTGCCCGTGGCCTCCGGTGGAGGACTCGCGGCCGGGTCGTGGGCCATGGCTCATTCTCCGTCGGATGCCACGCGGCCACCAGTGCCCGGGTCGCGTCGCGCCTCAGCTGGTGTGCCGGGGTGAGCGCCAGCCGAGCATCCAGTCGCCCGCGACCTCGGCGAGCATCGTGGGCATCAGGTTGAACGCGCCGTTGCGGGCGGCGACGAGCACGGGGTTGCGGGCCTGCACGGTCGTGCGCGCCAGGCGGTGCGAGAGCTGCTGGAAGCGCTGGGTGCGGCCCACCCGCTCCCGGTCGTACTGCCGCAGCGCCTCGTCGAGCGACTGGTCCTCGAGCAGGATGCCGAGCGTCGCCGCATCCTCGAGCGTCAGGTTGCCGCCCTGGCCGAGCGTCGGGAGCATCGCGTGCGCGGCGTCGCCGAGCAGCACGACGCCGGGGCGGTGGAAGCTGCGCAACCGGGTCGCGAGCGACCACAGGTCGCGGCGCACGATCGCGGCCTGGGGCGTCGCGGCGATGTGGTCGCGCACCTCCGGCGCCCAGGTGTCGAAGCGGGCTCGGGCCGCCTCGACCTCGTCGCGCGAGGTGCGGCCCATGCGAGCGTGCGCCATGCCCCACCAGTAGACGCGGCCGCCGTCGATGGGCTCCATGCCGAACTCGGCGCCGCGGCCCAGGTACTGGCGCACGCCCGCGGGCGAGTCGGCCTCGGCCTGCACGACCCCGTACCAGCAGGTCGCGCCGGAGTAGTCGGTGCGCGCCTTCGGCCAGAGCGCCTTCCGGACGGCCGAGTCGATGCCGTCCGCGCCGACGATGAGGTCGGCCTCGATCGACTCGAAGCGGGCCTCCTCGACGGCCCGGACCTGCGCGCGGCTCGCGCGCGACTCCGCCCGGCGGTCGATCGGGTCGTCCCCGGGCTCCAGGGCGCGATGGATGCGTCGGCCCAGCCTGGTGCCGCGCGCCCGGTCGCGCCGGCGCTGGCGCTCGTCGCGCGCATCCGCCGAGTCGGGGTCGGCGGCGCCGTGCTCGATCGTGACGCTCGGGCGGCCCTTCGCGCCGTCGGTGACGCCCACCACGCGCATGCCCGTCTCGACCTGCCGCCCGTCGCGGAGCGCATCCAGCAGGGTGGAGCGGTGGATCGCATGGACGGCGCTCGACTCGAGCTGGAAGCCGCGGTGCAGCGGCGAGCCCTGGTCGGTGAAGACGCCCTCGGGCAGCGCGCGGACGGCGCGCTCGCGCACCGCGTCGCCGACGCCGAGCTCGTCGAGCGCGGCGAGGCCGTTCTCGGTGATGCTGATGCCCGCGCCGAGGCTGCGCACGGTCGGTGAGCCCTCGAGCACCCGCACCTGCCAGCCGGCGGCCTCCAGGCCGCGAGCGGCGGCGAGGCCGCCGAGTCCTGCACCGACGATGATGGCGGTCTGCGTCATGCCCCCGAGGCTAACCCTTCGGCCCTCAGTCCTGCTGGGGCGCGTCCGCCTCGCCCGCCTTCTGCGAGACCCGCCGGTCCCAGACCAGCCACTTGTCGTCGATCGCCTGCTCGATGTCGACGCCCGTGGTCTCCGCGAGCGCCAGCAGCATGCCGACCGCATCCGCCAGCTCGAGCGCGAAGCGGCGGTCGATCTCCGCAGGCGTGTGCCCCTTGTCGCGCTGCCTGCCGGTCTTGGCGAGCCACGCCTGCACGAGCTCGCCGACCTCCTCCTGCAGCTTGAGCACGAGCCAGTCCGCATCGCGCTCGAAGCCGTAGACGTCGGCGTAGCGGCGCGAGATCGCGTCGATCTGGCGGGCGGTCGCGCGGAGCTCCATGTCACCCATGCTCGCAGAGCCTCGTAGATTGAGAGCATGGAATCCGCCTTCGACGACCTGCTCGCACACAACCGGGAGTTCGCCGCCACCTTCGACCTGCAGGGCTTCGACGGTGTCGCGAAGTCCGGGGTCGCGATGGTGACGTGCATGGACTCGCGGATCGATCCGCTCGGCATGATCGGGCTCGTGCCCGGCGATGCGAAGATCCTCCGCAACCCCGGCGGTCGAGCGACCGAGCGCACGCTCGTCGCGCTCGTGCTGGGCGTCAACCTGCTGAACGTCGACCGCGTGCTGATCGTCCAGCACACGCGCTGCGCGATGGCCTCCAAGTCGGAGCGCGAGCTGCTCATCGACATCTCCGAGGCGGCGGGCGTCGACGCGTCGTGGCTCGACCTCGGCGCGATCGAGCACCAGCGGCTCTCGATCATCGAGGACGTGCATCGCGTGCGCTCGCACCCGCTCATCGGCGACCGCGCGCAGGTCGGCGGCTTCCTCTACGACGTCGACTCCGGCCTCCTCGAGCAGGTCGCCTGAACCCTCGGCCGGGTGACCGGCAACGGGGATGGTCCCTCGCGCTACCGATCACCCGGTCGACCCCGCAAGATGGGGGCATGAACCCCTTCGAGCAGGTGCCGCTGGCCGACCTCCGCGAGCGGTCGAGCATCAAGTGGCGGTTCTTCGAGCCCGACGTGCTGCCCGTGTGGGTGGCCGAGATGGACGTGCTGCCCGCCGAGCCCATCACCGAGGCCGTCCACGCGGCGATGCTGCGCGGCGACACCGGGTACCCGCACGGCACCGGGTACGCGGAGGCGTTCGGCCGCTTCGCCGAGGACCGCTGGGGCGCGACGGTCGACGTCGCCCGCACCGCGCTCGTCAGCGACGTCATGATGGGCGCGTTCGAGCTCATCCGCCTGCTGACGCCGCCCGGCGGCTCGGTCATCGTCACGAGCCCCGTGTATCCGCCGTTCCACGCCTACTCCGCCCACGCGGAGCGCCGGGTGGTCGAGGCACCGCTCGGCGCCGACCTGCGGCTCGACCTCGCCGCGGTCGCGGATGCGTGCGCGCGCGTCACGAGCACGGGCGCCGTGCTGCTGCTGTGCAATCCGCACAACCCGACCGGCACCGTGCACACGCGGGCGGAGCTCGAGTCGCTCGCCGAGATCACCGCCCGCCACGGCGTGCGCGTGATCTCCGACGAGGTGCACGCGCCGCTGCTGTTCGACGCGACCTTCACGCCCTACTGGAGCGTCGACCCCCGCGGCCTCTCGCTCACGAGCGCCTCGAAGGCGTTCAACCTCGCGGGGCTGCGCACGGCGCTCGTCGTCGGCGGCGCGGAGACCGCCGACGACCTCGCGGGCATCGCCGAGGTCGTGAGCCACGGCCCCTCGCAC
>JBAZPY010000026.1:0-10227 GCA_041645515.1 Agrococcus sp. | reverse complement strand
GCGCGCGTGAGCGGCGGCTTGAGCGGCGGCCGCTGCATGGCCGGGGCAGCTGCCGGATCGACCGCGGTCGAATGCGGCTGCTGCGGCGGCACCGCGAAGGCGCCTGGGTTGGGCGCCGTCATGCGCCCAGGCTAGGCCAGTGCCGCGCGACCGGCCAGGGCCGACTCTGCGGCCGGCGCGTCAGGCGGCGAGCGCCCGCTCGACGTCGTCGCGCAGCTGACCCGGGGTGGTGGTCGGCGCGAAGCGCTCGATCACCTGGCCGTCGCGGCCGATCAGGAACTTCGTGAAGTTCCACTTGATCGCGCCGCCGAGCATCCCCTTCTTCTCGTCCTTGAGCCACTGGAACACCGGGTGCGCGTCCGACCCGTTGACCGCGACCTTCGCCATCATCGGGAAGGTCACCCCGTAGTTCCGCTGGCAGACCTCCGCGATCTCGTCGGCGGAGTCGTGCTCCTGGTTGAACGAGTCGGAGGGGAAGCCGAGCACGACGAGCCCGCCGTCCTGGAACTCGCGATACAGCTGCTCGAGGCCCTCGAACTGCGGCGTGAGGCCGCACTGGCTGGCGGTGTTGACCACGAGCACGACCTTGCCCGCGTAGTCCGCGAGGTCGACCGGCTGCCCCGTGAGTGCTTCGGCCTGGAAGTCGCTGAGCGTCGTCATGGGCCCAGCGTGCCAGGCGCGGCTATGGGCCAGCCGACCGCGGCGTCGATCCCGTCAGGACGGATGCGACTCCGCCGGTCGCTCCAGCCCCGCGAACGGCGCGATCCCGTCCCGGTACTCCTGCTCGTCGCTGGATGCGATCACGAGTCCGCCGACCCACAGCGAGAGCTGCTCGTCCGGCCGCTCGGCGTCCGCCGGAGCGCCGGCGCCGCGAGCGACGTCGTGCAGGCTGACCGAGACCCACATCGTGCCGTCGAAGGCGTTGCCGGTCCACCGCCACATCTCGCCGGGCTCGAGCGAGCCGTGCAGCTGGGCGACCTCTGCGTCCCGCTGCGCGGGCGTCTCGAGCGGGTACGGCTCGCGGTCGAACTCCCACTCGATCGGTCCGTACCCGTGGTCGGCGAGCTCGGCCTCGATCACCGCGACCATCTCCCACCAGTCGTCCGGAGCGTCGTCCGCCCAGACGCTCTCCGAGTTGTAGATGCGATGCAGCGTCGGGCCGCGGTAGCCGTTGCCGTCGTGCGGGTGCACGCCGCCCTCGGTGCCGCGCTGCCATGACAGCGCAGGCAGCTCACGAGCGACCGCGGCCTGCAGGTCGGCGAGCAGCGCGCGACCGACCGCGCCGACGTGCTCGGCACGCGGCGCCGCACAGCGCGGCGGCCGGGAGGGTCCGGTGGATGCGTCGCACGGGCCGAGCCTGGCAGGCGGCGGTGCCGCACGGCCGCCGGATGCGGCGGGATCATCCCTCCGACGGAGGCGTGGCGGCGCGGTCGAGGCGGCGGCCGGCGAAGACCGCCGCCCCCGCGAGCAGCACGCCCACCGCGGTCACCGCGATGAGCCATCGGTAGTCGATCGCGCCGAGCAGCGCGCTGCCGAGCGCGAGCATGAGCATCTGCGGCACGTTGATCGACACGTTGAGCGCCGCCGACGTGCGGCCCTGCAGCCGCGGCGGCGTGAGCCGCATCCGGAGCGTGACCACGCCGACGATCACCCAGGGCACGCCGAAGCCGATGAGCGCCTGCAGCGCGCCGACGCCGGCCCACCGCATCCACGCGTCCGGCGGCGGCCACTGCACGACGGCGTAGGCGACGAGGGTGCCGAGCCCGACGAGCGCGAGGCCCCGCGCGACCAGCCGGCGCTCGCCGATGCGGCGCAGCATCCACGCCGAGCACAGGCCGCCGGCGAGCGCGCCGACGCCCTGGATGGCCTGCGCGGGGCCGAGCGCCGCGGGGCCCTCCTGCAGGCCGTGCTCGACGAGCGGGAAGATCGTCGCGTTCAGCAGGCCCGTGAGGCCGAAGCCGACGGCGGTCGCGATGGTGAGCAGTCGCAGCAGCGGGTCGGCGAGCAGCGCGCGGAAGCCGGCGGACAGCTCGTGCCAGTATGTCTCGCCGTCGAGCCGCGGCTCCGGCGCCGACTCCTGGATGCGCACGGTGGTGAGCATCACCGCCATCACGATGAAGCCTGCGGCGGCGAGCGCGATGACCGCCCACGGGCCCGCGGCCACGTACAGGGCGGCGCCGACCGCGGGGCTGATGATGCGCATCCCGTTGTCGATCGAGGTGAAGATGCCGTTCGCGCCCGCGAGCTCGTCGTCGGGCAGCAGGTCGCGCAGCAGGCCGGACTGCGCGGCGGCGGTGAGGTAGGCGGCGAGCCCGTAGCCGAACGTGGCGGCGTAGATGAGCCACACGTGTGCGGCGCCCTGCACGAGCAGCAGGGTCAGCACGACGGCGGCGGTGCCCAGGTTCGTGCCGATGAGCAGCGGGCGGCGGTGCACGCGGTCGGCGAGCTGCCCGGCGAACGGCGCCAGCAGCGCGGGCAGGCCGATGAAGAGGAAGACGAGCGCGCCCGCGGCGTCGGAGCCCGTGAGCTCCTTCACCCAGATGGCGAGCACGAGGTAGAGGGCGCTGTCGCCCAGGTTGGTGGCGACCCAGCCGACCATCAGACGGCGGTAGGCGGGCCGCCGCATGGGCGAGGGCGGCTTGACGGCGGGGGCGGATGCGGTGGTGGTCATGGGCTGTCCTTCAGCTGTCCAGCGGCCGCGGCAAGCTCGACGCAGCGGCGCCACGCGGGCGCGGTGAGCAGGCGCCGTCGCATCGCGGTCGGCGACCAGGCGCCGGTGCGGTGGGTAGGCGGAGACGGGCGGGCGTCAGCCCGCGGCTGCCTCGCCTGTCGCCGGCTCGTCGAGGTCCGGGTTCAGGGTGGCGAAGAAGTGCGACTTGTGGCTGCCGACCGGGCGGTTCGCCGGGTCGTGTCGGTTGCGGAAGCGGTCGGCGAGGTGCGCGATGTCCTCGGCGAGCTGGGCGAGCTCGT
This sequence comes from Agrococcus sp., assembly GCA_041645515.1. Lineage (GTDB taxonomy): Bacteria > Actinomycetota > Actinomycetes > Actinomycetales > Microbacteriaceae > Agrococcus. The sequence continues at coordinate 7,257 of JBAZPY010000026.1, read as the reverse complement.
CGGGCGTCGCCCAGAAGGTGGAGATGTTGACGGTGACGCCGTCGACCCACTCCGGCAGGCGGCCGTTGCCGTGCGCCTGCAGGAAGCGGATCATCCGGTCGGCCTCGTGCTGCACGTAGAGTGCGCCGATCGTGCTGGAGGAGCGCACCGACTCGACGTCGTCGGGATCGGGGCGCAGGTCGCGGCTGCGGTGCGCCGACTTCCAGGGCTTCGACGTGCCCTTCGCCTCGGCTCGGACGATGAAGCCGGCCTTCTCGAGCGTGCGCAGGTGGAAGGAGCAGTTCGACGGGCTCTCGCCGACGCGCTCGGCGATCTGCGTCGCCGTCGCCTCCTCGAGCTCGTCGATGACGGCGAGCATCTCGACGCGCAGGGGGTGTGCGAGCGCCCGCAGCACTGCGGGGTCGCTGCTGCGCAGCGCCGGGGCCGGCTCGTCGTCGGCCGGCTCTGCGCCGCCCTGGGCGTCGCGCTCCTCGGTCATGCTCAGATCAAACCACGCTGCATGCTGAGCTCGGCGCGAACGCGGTCGTAGTAGCGCTCGCTCGCCTCGCGCGCGACGCGAGCACGGTTGCGCTCCTCTGCGGAGCGGCTGGGGATGCGGTCCTTGCGTCCCATGGGGTGCCTCCTGGATGGTCTCGGCGATGCGGATGCTCCGCTGATATCCGAAAGCATACCTTCGAAGCTACTGCTTCGCAATACTTCTTTCGAAGCGCTTGCTTCGGCGTGTCGTGCGATGAGCGCGGACGCGAATGGCCCGCTCAGGAGAGTCCGAGCGGGCCATTCGCGATGCAGCCGCGTGTCAGCGAGCGAACGACGCCTTCGCCGCGGCGACCACCGACGGGTCGCGGAACGCCGCGAGCGCGGTGGCCGCCAGCAGCGCTGCGCCGTCCGCGATCACCGCGGCGGCGGCATCGCTTCCGGCCGCTTCCGCGAACTCGCGGGTGTGGGGCGAGCAGTCGGGAACGAGCGTCAGCATCGGGTGGATCGAGGGGACGACGTGGCTGACGTTGCCCATGTCGGTCGACCCGCCCATCTGCGGCGCCGCCGCGGGCGTGCGCCCCAGTGCGATGAGCGCCTGCTCCGCGAGCCCCCCGAGCGTCGGGTTCGGTCGGAGCGAGAAGTAGGGCGGCGTCCGCTCCTCGATCAGCACCTCGCAGCCCGTCGCGAGCGCCGCGCCCTGGAAGCACGCCTGCACCCTCGGAACGATGTCGCTCAACAGCACATCGCGGTCCTCCGCGCGCACGAAGGCACGGATGGCGGCGTGCTCGGGGATGATGTTCGGCGCCTGACCGCCGTCCGTGACGATCGCATGGATGCGGGCATCGTCGGGCAGCTGCTGGCGCAGCAGGCCGATCGCGGTCAGCGAGAGGGTCGCCGCATCGAGGGCATTGACGCCGCGCTCCGGATGCGCGGCGGCGTGGCTCGCGCGCCCGGTGAACTCGACGTCGAGCGCGACCCGTGAGAGCGAGCTCGAGGCGGCGACATCCTCCCCTGCCGGGTGGATCATCATCGCCAGGTCGACGCCGTCGAGCACCCCGTGCTCGATCATCGGCACCTTGCCCGCCGCCCCCTCCTCGCCGGGGCTGCCGATCACCACGAGGCGCGCCGGCGCACCGCCGTCGACCTCCAGCGCGTCCTTGATCGCGCGCGCGGCACCGAGCCCGGCCGCGGCGATGATGTTGTGTCCGCACGCGTGGCCGATGCCCTCGAGCGCGTCGTACTCGAGGAACACCGCGATCGTGGTGGTGTCCTCCGAGGCGTCCGCCGTCGACCAGCGCCCGACGAAGGCGGTCTCGAGCCCCGCGAAGCCGCGCTGCACGGCGAAGCCCGCGGCGTCGAGCTCGGCCGTCAGTCGGGCGGCGGCGTGCACCTCGGTGAAGCGGATCTCGGGATGCTCATGCAGGTCCGAGGCCACGTCGACGAGCGTCGGGAGGCTGGCGGCGAGCGCGCGACGCGCCTCCTCGACGAGTGCGGGGACGTCGACGGCGCGGTGCGCGTCGAGCTCTGGGGCAGTCGTGGACATCGGGGTTCCTTCCTGGGGCAGGACGACGGAGATTGTCGAGGGTGCGGGCCGGGTCACAGCGTGAGCCCGTGCCCGGGGCCGAACGGCAGCCCCGCGAGGCCCCACAGGGCGAACTGGAGCAGCCAGACGACGAGGATCACGATCGTGAACGGCAGCACGAGGCTGAAGAGGGTGCCGAGGCCGCCCTTCGGTGCCCAGCGCTGCATGAGGCCGAGGATGACGGGGAGCATCGGATTCATCGGCACCAGCGGGTTGGTCGCCGAGTCAGTGATGCGGAACGCGGTCTGCACCGCGGCCGGGTCGATGCCGTTGAGCATGAACATCGGCACGAAGATCGGGGCGAGCAGCGTCCACAGGGCGGAGCCGCTCGCGAGCAGCAGGGCGGGCAGGATCACGAAGAGGCTGAACAGCACGAGTCCGCCGACGCCGTCCAGGCCGGCAGCGCCGAGCGCATCCGCACCACTGGTGGCCACGAGCAGACCGAGCTTGGACCAGCCGAACCAGGCGATCGCCTGCGCCGCGGTGAAGATCACGACGATGAACGGGACGAGCTCCTTGACGGCCTCCACCATCATCTCCGGCACCTGCGCCCAGCGCGTGAGCGTGCCCGCGACGAGGCCGTACGTGACGCCCACGACCAGGAACATGAGCAGCAGGAAGATCGGCAGGCCGTCCATGAACGGCGAGCGGAGCAGCTGGCCGCCCTCACCCTGCAGCGGGGAGCCTGGCAGGAGCGCAGCAGTGGCGACCGCTGCCGCGAACAGCACCAGCGCGATGCCTGCCGCGATGAGTCCGCGACGCTCGGCGCGCTCGAGCGGCTTCGTGTCGTCGGCTTCCGCCTCTCCCCTCCACGGCCCGAGGCGCGGCTCGAGGAACCGTTGGCACGTGATGGTGATCGCGATGGCCAGGATCACCGTCGACGCCGACATGAAGAACCAGTTGGCGAGGGGCGTTACCTGAGCCGCGGGGTCGACGATCTGCGCGGCTGAGGTGGTGATGCCGCTCAGCAGCACGTCGGTGCCGGCGATGATGAAGTTGGCGCTGAAGCCGGCGACCACTGCGGCGTAGGAGGTGATGAACCCCGCGAGCGGGTGGCGTCCGGCGGCGAGGAACGCGGCCGCTGCGAGCGGCGGGATGATGACCATCGCCGAGTCGGACGCGAGGTTGCCCATCAGGCTCACGACGACCACGACCACGGTGACGAGCGACTTGGGTGCCGCGAGCACCGCGCCGCGCATGAACGACGACAGCAGCCCGAGCCGCTCGGCCACGCCGATGCCCAGCATGACCGTCACGATGAGCCCGAACGGCGGGAACGCGACGAAGTTGTCGATGGCGCTCGTGAGCGCGTAGACGAGACCCTCGGGCGAGAGGATGCTCTGCACCGGCAGCCGATCGCCGGTCGCGGGGTCGAGGGTGGTGGCGCCGAGGCTCGAGGCGATCGCGGAGGCGAGGGCGACGAGCCCGGCGAGGATGAGGAAGAGGTAGAACGGGTGGGGCAGCTTGTTGCCGACCCGTTCGATGCCGCGCAGCAGGCGGCCGGTGGCGCCGGGCGCCTCGGCGAGCGCGAGGTCGGCCCGCTCGGACGCGGGTCGGTCGTCCTTGGTGGTGGTCATGGTGGCCCTCTCGGCAGGCGCCCGGGCCGGGAGGCCGGAGCGAACGTTGCGGACCAGGATGCGATCTCGGTGTTGCGGGCATGTGACGATCGATCGATTCGACTCGGATCGGCTGCATGATGTCGGATATGGACCTGCACGCCGCCGAGCCGACCGCCCCGCTGTCGCATTCGGACCTCGCCCTGATCGAGGCACTGCAACGAGATCCGCGGGCTCCCTGGTCGCAGATCGCGACCGCGCTCCGGGTCAGCGCCCCGACGGCGCGACGCCGATGGGAGCGGCTCGTCGCCGACGGGACGGCGTGGATCACGACCTACGTCGGCATGGGTGCGGGCCTGGTCGCGGGCCTCATCGAGGTGCGCTGCCGACCCGGCAGGTCGGATGCGGTCGCCGCCCAGCTGGTCCGGCATCCGCGCATCGTCACCGTCTCGGCGCAGACCGGCGACCGCGACCTGGGGCTCATCGTCTTCGCGGAGGACCTGTCCGAGCTGCGGCGCATCCTCCAGCGAGACCTCGGGGCGCACGCGGACGTGCTCGGCGTGCGCTCGTCGATCATGACGCGCGTGTTCCGGGAGGGCTCGCACTGGCGGGCGGGCGTGTTGGGAGGAGCAGCGCCGGCGGCCGCCGAGGGTCCGTCCGGCGCCTTCGCTCCGCAGGTCGCGGCGCCGACCACGCTCGCCGTGCTCGGCGAGCTCGAGCGCGACGGCCGCGCGCCGACCGCCCGCCTCGCGGCCGCATTGGGCACCGGCGAGGCGCACGCGCGGCGGACCACCCACAGGCTGCTCGAGACCCGCAGGATCGTGCAGCGCGTCGACGTCACGCTCGACCAGCCGCACTGGCCGCACTCGCTCGCGCTCTGGATGGTGGTGCCCGCCGGCCAGCTCGACGAGGCAGCGCGGCGCATCGGCGAGCTGCCGACGACTCGGCTGTGCGCGGCGCTCGCGGGGGGCGCGAGCAACCTCTACGCGATCGCCTGGCTGAGGAGCCTCGAGCAGGCGGCGGAGATCGAGGCGCAGATCACCCGCGGCCTGCCGGCGCGAGTGCTGGATCGCAGCCTCCTGCTCCACTACTACAAGCGACTCGGGCACCTCTTCGACGACGAGCGCCGCCGCATCGGTCAGGTGCCATGGGTCGCTGCTGACTGACCTCCGACCATCGCCGCGCGAGCAGGGCCCCGCCGAGGCGGGGCCCTGCTCGCGGATCGTCACATGGAGACGAGGATCTTCACCTCGTGGTCCTTGTTGGTGATGAGTTGCTGGAAGCCCTCTTCGACGATGTCGTCGACCCTGATGCGGCCGGTGATGAACGGCGCGAGGTCGACCTTGCCGCTGCGAGCAAGCTCGATGGCCTCCGCGTGGTCGTTCGCGTAGCCGATCGACGCGCCCAGCACGCGGTCCTGCATCGTGAGCTGCGCGGTGATGTTCAGCTCGACGGGCTTCATGTGAATCGCGACGACCTCGAGGCGGCCGCCAGCGCCGAGCACCGACAGCAGCTGATCGACCACGACCGCCACGCCGGCCGCGTCGAACGCGACATCCGCCCCAGCGCCGCCGGTCCGCTCCGCGACCACCGCGGCGAGGTCCTCGTTCGCGGGGTCGACCACGACGTCCGCGACTCCGGTCGACGCAGCCTTCTCGCGGCGAGCGGTCGACATCTCGCTGACGATCACCGTCAGCCCCTTGGCCTTGAGCACCGCCGCGACGAGCAGGCCGATGGGGCCGGCGCCGCCGACGACCGCGGTGCCCGACTCGACGCCCGCGTGCTTCACCGCGTGCAGGGCGACCGCCAGCGGCTCGATGAGGGCGGCCTGGTCGAGCGGGAGGTCGCCGACCGGGTGCACCCAGCGCGACTCGACCACGATGTGCTCGCTGAGCCCACCTCCGAGGCCAGAGATGCCGATGAAGCCCATCTGCTCGCACAGGTTGTACTTGCCCGCCTTGCACGCTGGGCAGGTGCCGTCGACCATGAGCGGCTCGACGACGACCGAGTCGCCGACCTCGAGGCCCTGGACGCCCTCGCCGATCTCCTCGACGACGCCCGAGAACTCATGGCCCATGACGACGGGCAGCGTCTCGCCCGAGAGCGGGTGAGGGGCCTCGGTCGAGGGAGCCGGGGGCATGGGGCCGTCGTGGAACAGGTGCAGGTCGCTGCCGCAGATCCCGTTGAACGCCGGAGCGATCTTGACGGTGCCCGGCCGCACGCTGGGCTCCTCGATCTCCTCGATCCGGATGTCTTCCTTGCCGTAGTACATGGCTGCCTTCATGGCGCACTCCCTTCCGTTCGTGTGCGTCCATCCTACCGTTTCGAATTTGAACAGAATCTGAACCGCAACGCCATACATAGGTCTTGACTTATATAAGGCGTGATGCAAGCATTACCGCATGCACGCACTCGACGTCCTCGGCGATCCCGTCCGACGGCGGATCCTCGAGCTCCTCAGCGAAGGCGAGGTGAGCGCGGGCGCGATCGCCGCCGTGATCCGCGACGAGTTCGGCATCAGCCAGCCGGCCGTGAGCCAGCAGCTGCGCGTGCTGCGCGAGCAGGGCTTCGCCGTCGTCCGTCCGCAAGGTCAACGACGCCTGTATGCCGTCGACCCGAACGGCCCGCGGGAGGCGCGCGAGTGGCTCTCGACCTTCGACGGCTTCTGGATGCCGAAGCTCGCGGCGCTCGACACCGAGCTCGCGCGCGGGCGGCGGCAGCGGCGGCTGGCAGTCCAGGCCGAGGCGACCGATGCCGCCGTGCCCGACGCGGAGCCGGCCGACGCTTCCCACGACGATCACGACCCCGATGCGGGCGACCGCCCGACCGGACCCGACCTGAAGGAGACCTGAGATGGTGGATGTGCTGGCCCAGCTGGGCGCCGTGACGCGCGAGGTGCGCGTCGACGAGGTCGACGGCATCGAGTCGCATGTGCAGTCGCTCTCGCAGACGTACCCCTCCCCCATCGACGACGTGTGGGATGCGGTGACGAACGCCGAGCGGATCCCGCGCTGGTTCATGCCCGTGTCGGGCGACCTGCGGCTCGGCGGCCGGTACCAGCTCGAGGGCAACGCCGGCGGCGAGGTGCTCGAGTGCGAACCACCCGCGGGCGGCGCCGCGCGCTACCACGTGACGTGGGAGTTCGGCGGTGGCGTCACCTGGCTCACCGTGCGTCTCGCGACGGAGGGTGACGGCACCCGGTTCGAGCTCGAGCACGTCGCGCACGCGGCGGATGTGCCGGCGGAGATGTGGGAGACGTTCGGCCCGGGCGCGACCGGCGTCGGCTGGGACGGCGGACTCATGGGCCTCGCGCTGCACCTGCGCTCGCCCGAGACGGCGATGAAGCCGTCGGAGGCGGAGGCATGGGCCGGCACCGACGAGGGTCGCTCGTTCTACCGCGGCGCGGCCGACGCGTGGGCGGCGGCGTCGGTCGCCGACGGGGCCGACCCGGAGGCCGCGAAGCGCCAGGCAGATGCGACGTACGGGTTCTACACGGGTACGACGTCACCCGCTGGTTGAACCAGCGGGAGGGGCGGCTCGGCGCTGAAACGTGCCCCTCCGCTGGTTGAGCCGCTCCGCGCCGCAGGCGCTGAGCGTGTCGAAACCACTGCCGAGGTCGGCGGATGGTTTCGACACGGTCAG